>CAYQVN010000023.1:0-14126 GCA_964420895.1 uncultured Nitrospirota bacterium
CTACCATTCATCCAGTTTCTGAATCCCGGCCCGATAGGGACCGATCACCGAGGCATCCTTGAAATGGACCTTTTTCATATAATCAAGGACAAAGGAGTAGTCTTCAAAACTGTTTGAGAGGTCCTTAAAGATGTTCGTCTCATCTTTTTCTGCGACGCGATCAAAATCAGAGACGGAGGCATAGGAGAGTTTCCCCTGACTCGTAAAATACCGCAAGGCAGATCGATGCGTTACGTAATCCCGGAAAATGCCGGTCATAAAAAGGGTATAATCTCCAATGTGCTGTTTGATCTCTCTTTCACGGAAGGGACTGAAACGGTCTGTCGACAAGTCCTGGGTATCCTGTATTTCCATCATAAAATCGACAAGATACTCCAGTCTTTCCCCGCATAGATTCCGGATCTTATAGAGTTCATCGGTACAGGCAAATCGGGCAAGTAGACTCGAAAGATAATCGACGGCAATCTGGTTTCTGATCAGCAGTTCATTAAAACTGAGGAGGGTCAGTTTCTGGAAGAACCTTTTCAGTCCGGGAACAGGATTCATTTTCTTCATCATCTTTGCTCCGGCAATTTCACTGTTGCTCTTCTATTACTTTCATTCTATCATGGAGTCCCTTTTGCATCAATATGATCATGACACCGGATGCTTTTCACATCATCTGCCATCATTCCATCACTGGAGGGGTTGAATGAACCCGGGGAATAAAACTATTGAACAATTAAAAGATAAGGCCCGGGAATTTCTCTGGCATCCTTTTACACAGATGCAGGAATACGTCGAGGAGGAACCGGTGATCATCGATCGCGCAGAGGGAATCACCCTCATCGATATTGAGGGGCAGCGATATATCGACGGGGTTTCCTCCCTCTGGGTCAATGTGCATGGCCATCGAAAACCCGAAATCGATGAAGCCATCAAGGCACAAGTCGACCGAGTCTCCCATTCCACACTCCTGGGCCTCTCTAATGTCCCTGCCGTGGAACTGGCTGAGAGATTGATCAACCTCGCCCCTGCATCTTTGAAAAAGGTTTTTTATTCTGACAGCGGTTCTACCGCAGTAGAGATCGCACTGAAGATGGCCTTCCAGTATTTTCAGCACATCGAGGGGAAGGAGAGCAATAGAACGCGCTTCATGGCGCTGACCCACTCCTATCATGGGGACACCCTCGGGTCAGTCAGTGTCGGAGGGATTTCTCTTTTCCATGAGATTTTTCGACCTCTCCTTTTTTCCTGCTCCTTTGCCCCGGCCCCTTACTGTTACCGCTGCCCCCTGGAACTGGAGTTCCCATCCTGTCGCCTGGCCTGCGCGGATGCCCTGGAAGAACAGGTTGAAAAAGAAAAGGCCGAAATCGCAGCATTGATCATTGAGCCGCTGGTCCAGGGAGCTGCCGGGATACTCACCGCACCAACAGGCTACTTGAAACGTGTTCGAGAAATCTGTAACCGTTTCAACATTTTGATGATCGCCGACGAGGTGGCGACCGGCTTCGGAAGAACCGGTACCATGTTTGCCTGTGAGCAGGAGGACGTCACTCCGGACCTTCTCTGTCTGGCCAAGGGGATCACCGGCGGGACCCTCCCCCTGGCAGCTACATTGACATCCCAAGCGGTCTTTGATGCCTTCCTCGGCACCTACGCTGAATTTAAAACCTTTTTTCATGGACATACCTATACCGGAAACCCCCTGGCCTGTGCCGCAGCTCTGGCCAATCTGGCCGTTTTTGAAAAGGAAAAGGTCCTGGAAAAACTTCAAGGAAAGATCACTTTATTGACAAAGGAACTGGATAAACTGGAGGGGTGTAATCACGTTGGCGAGATTCGACAAAGGGGGTTCATGGTTGGTATAGAGATAGTCAAGGATCGTACCGACAAAACCCCCTATCCAGCCGCAGAGAAGATCGGCCATCGGATCATCCTGGCCGCCCGAAAAAGAGGGTTGATCATCCGTCCTCTGGGGAATATCATCGTCCTCATGCCGCCCCTCTGCACCACCCTCGATGAGATCATAGAAATCGTCGCGATCACGAAAGCGGCAATCCGGGAGGTGACAGAGCCATAGCAGACGGACTTTATACTGTGCCGTTAATCATGATTTCTTCCGGCCCTGAAGATAGGCCAAATCCTTCTGCTGGCTTGCCTTGGTCCCGATACGGAGAATACGGTATTTCCCGGTTTTTGAGGTGAGATAATAGATCCGGCCGGAAGAACCATAACCGAGTTCATAGGCATCACACTTCTCTACCCCGGCGATCTTCCTGCGGACTTTCAGACTCGGATCTTTGTCATTGAGCCGTTTCAAGATCTCTTCGGCTTGAAGCTGCCGGTCTTTATCTCCGAGACGCACCAAGTCTTCCAGCGCCTTCCGGTCAAATTCCAGATTCCTGTAAAGTTTCGAAAAACGATCGGAAAGGGCCTGCTCCACCTTGATGCTTTTTGACTTCTTCCCGATCTTTTTGGTCACCTTATTTTTCAATTCCCCGATAATTTCTTTCTGTTCCTCCGTCTGCTCCAGGGTATCCAGGAGTTCATCCTCCAGGGAATGCTTCTCTCTTTCAAGACGATCCACCTCTTTCAGCCATTCCTCCTCCTGTGACTGGATATCTTTCAGACGTTTCCGGGCAACATCCAGTTCGGACTCGATCTCCGTCGCCGTGCGCCTTTCCTCTTCCAGGCTTTCGGCAATTTCCTGCAGCCGCTTTTCTTCCTGTGCCGAGGTGCGAAGATAATAGAGGTAAAGGAGAATCAGCGTCAAAGAGATAAAGAGGAGCAAGGTCCCGCTGCCGACCCAGGAGGTGACGGGGATCTTGACGGAAACGGATACTTTCATCCCCTGGAAATAGTCGGAGAAGGCCTGGAGGAAGTCCTCCACTTCCGATCCCTCAGATCGCAGCGCAAATCCCTTGGCGTCAAACAAACCACCGGAGGTGCCGACCGTTGCTCCTTCCTGGCCTTGCAAGGGAAAAAGGAGATGTTCATAATAAGGATAAATGACATTGTCTTTCCCGTCGAGGATGCGTGCCCGCACCTCCAAACCGACGCGAGTTGCAAGGCTTTGCTTCAGTACCTCCGAAACATTTCGGTTCACCTCTTCATAAAGGCTGGTTTTCCCTTCCAGTAGATCAAATTCCTGACGGATCATGTCCTTCCGGATCTCATGGGTCAGGACATTCTGAAAGAATAGTTCCAGATAGGGGAGAGTCAGTACATAGAGGATGGATGGCGCGAAAACACTGATATAGAGCACCTTGAAGGAGAAATATTTCATTCCCGCCCCTTCCCTGCAGCAGGTATCTCGCCCCATGCATAACGTAACAGGGCAACGGCCAGAATGCCTGCCGTTTCAACCCTTAGAACCGTTTCTCCGAGGGTCACCGGGATGTGTCCGGCCTGCAGAAGATGAGCCTTCTCCTCCGGTGTCATGCCACCTTCCGGCCCCACGAGAACGGAAATCCGGTCCGGGGAGGGAAAAGACCTTACAAGATCATGAAGAAGAGATCTTTCTCCCTCCCTGTCCGCAAAAATCTTCACGGGCACATTCTCCAGGCAGCGCAAAGCTTCCGCAAAAGGTCGCGGGGGATGAAACACCGGAAATTCCGCGCGGCCGCTTTGGGCGGCAGCCGCAACAGCGATCTTTTCCCAGCGTCGCATCCAGTGATCCACTTTCTTCGACGCAATCTCCCTGACCGAACGATTCATGGTAATCGGCATGATCTCAGCGACGCCGACTTCGGTGGCTTTCTGCACCAACCAGTCCATCCGACTCCCCTTGGGAAGCGAGGACAGGAGAGTCACCCGGGGAACCGGCGGATCCGCAAGGGGAGATTTTTCCTGGATACTGCAGTGGACTTCCCCTTTGGAAAATCCCTCGATCACGACCTGGTAGAGAACCGCGACGCCGTCCGATACATGGAGAATATCCCCGGGCTTCTTGCGAAGAACATTACGGATATGGTGCGCCGTTTCCTGCTGCAACACCAACTCCGCTTCCGTGACATGATCCGGTTTTACAAAAAAATATCGCACAGACCGTTGTCTCACCCCTCAATCCTGTTCGCTGCACACCACCCCCAAGAAGGCACAACCGTAAATCCCCCGAGATTCTCCTTTTGCAAAGGAGGACGTAAAAACATTTCCTTCCAGGCGAGGGAAAGCAAAGCCACACCCTCCGGTCATGGTTTTTACTCAAGCTGAAGAGAAAAGGGGGAGGAGAGCCGCGGAAGAGATTACCCGAAAAGTGACTTCGCTTTTTCCCAAAAACTCCGACTAATGGGGTGAACGTCCTCTCCGCTGATGCGTGCAAATTCTTCCAGCAGTTCACGCTGTTTCGCGTTCAGATGAGTCGGCGTCTCGACTTGAATGGTAATGCGTTGATCTCCTACGCCTCTGCCATGAAGATCGGGAAACCCTTTTCCCTTGATCACGTGAACCATCCCACTCTGCATGCCGGGGGCAATTTCAATCCGTTCTTTCCCGGAAAGCGTGGGGATTTCGATCTCCACCCCCAGGGCCGCCTGGGCAAAGCTGATTGGAACCTCACAGCGGAGATCGTGTCCTTCCCGCGTAAAGAAGGCGTGATCGCGTACACGAATCACGACATAGAGATCCCCCCGCGGACCGTTGTTGAAACCGCCCTCCCCTTCCCCGCTCAGACGTAAGCGGGTGCCGGTCTCCACACCGCCGGGGATCTTGACGGTCGTCTCCCGTGTCGCCTTTATCCGGCCTGTGCCGCGACATTTCCGGCAGGGTTGGGTAATGATGACCCCCTCGCCGCCACATTGACTACAGGCCCGACTGATGCTGAAAAACCCCTGCTGGTAGCGGACCTGCCCACTGCCATGACAGGTGGGACACGGATCCGGAGGTCTGCCTCCCTCACTCCGTTTTCCCCTGCACTCCCCGCAGACTTCCATCCGGGGAATCTCGATCCGGGTCTCCAGACCGGTCATTGCCTGCTCAAAATCAATTTCCAGGGTGTAACGGAGATCCGCCCCGCGTTGCGAACGCCTCGCCCGGGAAGCCGTCGCTCCGCCGAAAAAATCACTGAAAATGTCTCCAAAGACATCCCCGAACCCTCCGAAGCCTTCCGTGTTAAATCCCCCGAAGCCTTCCGCATTCACGGTATGGCCGAACTGGTCATAGGTCGCCCGCTTCTGCGGATCGGAAAGCACCTCATAGGCCTCGCTTAGTTCCTTGAAGTGGTTCTCCGCCTCTCGATTGTCAGGATTCTTGTCGGGATGATACTTCAGTGCAAGGCGTCGATAAGCCTTCTTGATTTCCGTATCGGTCGCATTCGGATTTACATCCAGAATTTCATAGTAATCTCTTTTGTTCGCCATAGCCATTCACTTCTCTTCACCATCCGCTTTCGTGCGCGGATTAAAAGGTTACGTATAAATTAAGGTTTTTCGCCCATTTTCCCGGAGAGAATCTCGATTTAATTGGTCACGGTTTCGTCAGAAGGATGATCCTGCAGATCAGGTTCCTCCGGCTCCGAGGAATCCCGATAAATCTGTTCGGCAAACTTGTATGAACTCTTACTTAACCCGTCCGTCGCCTTCCGGATCAGAGCAGCATCCTCCCCCTTCACGACTTCTTTGGCCTGCGCCAGGGATTCTTCGATTGCCGAACGATCGTCGGAATCGATCTTGTCGTGATATTCCTTCAAAGAACGTTCCGTATTATAGATCAATGAATCACAGGCGTGCCGCGCATCGGCCAACTCCTTACGGCGGGTATCTTCCTGCTGATGGACTTCGGCATCCTGAACCATATTCTGGATTTCTTCTTCCGACAGCCCGCTGGACGCCGTTATCTTGATCGATTGTTCCTTACCGGTCCCCTTGTCCTTGGCCGACACATGGACAATCCCGTTTGCATCAATATCAAAGGTCACTTCAATCTGCGGAACCCCCCGCGGCGCCGGTGGAATCCCCAGCAGTTCGAAGCGGCCCAACGATTTATTGTCAGCCGCCATGTCCCGTTCTCCCTGCAAAACATGGACACTGACTGCAGGCTGGTTATCCGAAGCGGTAGAAAACACCTGGCTTCTCTTGGTGGGAATCGTCGTATTCCGGTCTATCAGTTTTGTAAAAACACCGCCGACGGTCTCGATCCCCAACGAGAGAGGGGTCACATCGAGGAGAAGCATATCCTCCACATCGCCCTTCAATACGCCGCCCTGGATGGCTGCGCCGCTCGCCACAACTTCATCAGGATTCACTCCCTTCAAGGGTTTCTTCCCGAAGATCTTTTCCACCGTTGCCTGCACCAAGGGCATCCGGATCTGGCCGCCGACCAGGATCACCTCATTGATCTCTTCCGGCGTCACGCCGGCATCCTCCATAGCCTGTTTGCAGGGATCAATCGTCCGTTCAACAAAATCCCTTACCAGTTCCTCCAATTTCGCCCGGGTGAGTTTGATATTCAAATGCTTGGGCCCACTGGCATCGGCCGTAATAAAAGGAAGGTTGATCTCCGTTTCTGTTGTGGCAGAGAGCTCAATTTTGGCCTTTTCCGCTCCCTCCTTCAGACGCTGGAGCGCCATTTTGTCCCGGCGAAGGTCAATCCCCTGGTCCTTCTTGAATTCCGCCGCCAGATAATCGATCACGCGCAGGTCGAAATCCTCCCCGCCGAGATAGGTATCCCCATTGGTTGCCTTGACCTCAATGACCCCCTCGCCGATCTCCAGGACGGAGATGTCAAAGGTGCCTCCTCCCAGGTCATAGACGACGACCAGTTCATCCCGTTTTTTCTCCAGACCATAGGCCAGGGAGGCAGCCGTCGGTTCGTTGATAATCCGCAGAACATCGAGACCTGCAATGCGTCCGGCGTCTTTGGTGGCTTGACGTTGACTGTCGTTAAAATAGGCCGGAACGGTAATCACCGCTTCGGAGATCTGCTCACCGAAATAGTCCTCGGCCGTCTGTTTCAGTTTCTGTAGAACCATGGCGGAAATCTCGGGCGGGCTGTAGTCCTTCCCCCGGATGCTGACCAGAACATCGCCATTCGGTGCTTCTTTGAGTTGAAAGGGGAGATCTTCTGCAGCCTTCTGAACTTCCATGGAGAGATATTTACGCCCGATGAAACGCTTGACCGAAAAGACCGTGTTTTCCGGGTTGGTCACTGCCTGCCGTTTGGCCACCTGCCCGACCAGGCGCTCCCCGCTTTCCGTAAAGGCGACCATGGAGGGTGTGGTGCGATTTCCTTCCGCACTTTCAATCACCTTCGGTTCTCTCCCTTCCAGGACAGCGACACAGGAATTCGTGGTTCCCAGATCAACACCGATGACTTTTCCCATAGCTTTCTCTCCTCACTGGAGTTTCTGCGTGGTATCCCAACTTTCGGTATCTCTATTCTTCCGTAAGGCCCACATCCGCTTTGTCAGGACTTTTCTTCGACACCTTGACCAGGGATGGCCTTAAAAGGCGATCCTTCAAGACATAGCCCTTCTGGAATTCGTCGATCACCGTGTTCTCCGCATGTTCATTCGCCGCTTCATGCATCATGGCTTCATGAAGATTCGGATTGAAGGCTTTTCCCAGTGCCTGGATTTCAAAAACCCCATGCTTGCCGAGGGTATCCTCCATCTGCTTCAGGATCATCCGGATCCCTTCCACCAGGCTCTCTGCTTGTGCATTTTGTTCCGCCTGCTCCAGAGCGCGTTGCAGGTTGTCAATCACACCCAGAAGCTCTTTCATCAAACCTTCATTGGCATATTTGATCAGATCCGACTTTTCTTTTTCCATCCGTTTTTTGTAGTTCTCAAATTCCGCAGCAACTCGGAGGAACCGGTCATGGTTTTCCCGGGCCTCCTGTTGGGCCTGAACCAACTCACGGTTTTCTTCCGGCTGCTCCGCGGCTGAGATCTCCAGTTCCCGTACGGCAGATTTTTCTTCGGATGCGCTCTGCTCTTCATCCATCACATTCTGCTCCGGGACCGGGACCGATTCGTTATTTTTTTGATCTTTTTTCTCTTGTTCCGACATATTGCTTTGTTCTCCTTAAATCCCATAATGTCTGCGAAGGCCTCTACCGCGTGCTCTTCGGCTAATGGATGATGACCTCGTAAAAAGTCAAAGTACGCCTTTTTACGAGGCGGGGGAGGGGATATCCTCCCCCGCCATTTGAAGTAAATTCAAATGGTTCCACCCCCACCCCAGGCCGGGGCTTACCCGCCCTCGACCTGACGATGACTTCTTACGAAGCCATCAATGTATAAAGCGGCTGAGGAGTTTCGATGTGTAGTCCACCACTGGAATGACCTTGGAATAATCCATCCTTTTGGGGCCAATCACGCCGAGGGTTCCTACCGCCCGGTCATTACATTTATAACTTGCCGTGACTACACTGCAGTCCTCTAACATGCGATGTCGGTTCTCGGAACCGATATAGACCAGTACGCCATCCGCATCAATACTCCGATCGAGCAGCTCGACAAGATTCGATTTTTTTGTGAACGTCTGAAAAATTGTTTTCATTCTCTCGATGTTCTCTGCAAATTCAGGATGTTCCAGAAGTCTGGGTGCACCCTCCAGGTAGAGTTGATTCTGCATTTCTTCCGGTTCGCTAATCTCGGACATCAAAAAAACCTTCTTCAAGAGAGCCCGGTAAACGCGCATGTCGTCTTCCATCTTCCGGACAATCTTGCGGCGTACTTCTTCCAACGTCAGTCCGCACAGTTCCCGGTTGAGCACCCGGGTCAACTCATCGAGTTCCTCCTGCGACAATCCCGGGTCAGAATGAATCACACGGCTTTGCAGAATCCCCGATTGAGAAACCAGGACAGCAAGGATTTCATAGTCACCCATCCGGATAAACTTCATGTGGTTATATCGAACATTTGTCATCTTTGGCGCCAGGACCAGACCGATGGAGTGGGAGAACTCTGAGAGGATTTGTGAAGTTTCCTGCAACAGTGTACCCAACACCTTTCCTTCTCTGGAAGAACCGTAGCAGTGATCAATCCTTGATGCATCTTCCGCGGACAGTCCCGAGCGGCCCATCAAATAATTCACATAGGCCCGATACCCCATATCCGTTGGGATCCTTCCTGCAGAGGTATGGGGCTGCATCAGATACCCTTTCTCGTCTAAGAGGGCCAGGATGTTCCGTACGGTCGCAGGAGAGAGTTTCAGGTCGGATTGCTTCACAATCGCCTTCGATGAAACCGGCCCACCCGATTCAATATAATGGCGTACCAAAGTAAAAAGGACTGCCTCCGTCCTCGAATTAAGTTCCATAGCCTGACCTTGAAGTAATTCAATTAACTATTATTTATTCTACACTTAGACAACCCGGCAAGTCAATCTCTGATCGGATGGGCCACTGAAATCACTCTTTTTCCACCTGGAAAGGGTCTTGATCATTCAAAAAATCTCGCCGATCATTATCGCCGAGTAGGGAGTAACAGTACCAATATCACGGGTTTACTGTCAAGGGAAAAGCTTCCCGCCCATCTATAGTCTTTGACATAACCTATTGATATTATGTTTATTTTCTGCATACCGTCCGAATAAATGTTACTTCATAATGCGAAACGGACCGCTTTGTGTTATGGTTCACGGATTCTGTTACCATTGTGGAGAAAAGTAAATGTCCAGAGCTGTTATTGCAATTGTTGGAAGGCCGAATGTTGGGAAATCGACCCTCTTTAACCGGTTGCTCAGGAAACGCAAAGCCATCGTCGGCGACATGCCCGGCATCACTCGGGATCGCAACACGGCCATCGCCGAATTTGAAGACCGTTCGTTCCTGCTTGTCGATACGGGAGGTTTCGAACCGGGGACCTCGGAACCGCTCATGCGCCAGATGCAGATACAGGTACAGATGGCCATTGAAGAGGCGGATTGTATCCTCTTCGTCATGGACGGTCGGGAGGGCCCCACAGCGATCGATCGTGAAGTCCATGATTTCCTGCGGAAACAGCGCAAATCAGTCTATCATGTCATCAACAAGGTGGAAGGGGAGCGCCTGGAAGACGAGGCCCTTCTCTTCTACGAGTTCGGGATGGAACAGATCTACACAATCTCCGCGGAGCACGATCTGGGGATCTACGATCTGATGGCAGATGTAATCCAATCCTTTCCCGAAGAACCTCCTCCCCAGGAAGAAGGTCCTTTCCGGATCAGTGTGATCGGGAGACCCAATACGGGAAAATCAACGTTGATCAACGCCTTTATCGGAAAAGACCGTCTCATCGCCAGCAACATACCGGGGACCACACGAGATACCATTGATACGCCTTTCCAGTTTAATGAACGCCCCTATCTCCTGGTCGATACGGCAGGGATCCGGAGAAAATCAAAAGTGACCCATCAGATCGAGGCCTACAGTGTTTTCATGGTCGTAAAAAGCATTCAGAACTCCGACCTTTGTTTGATCCTCATTGATGCCGTGGAGGGGATCACAGAGCAGGACGCCAAGATCGCCGGCCTGGCACACAATGCCGGCGTCGCATCGCTTCTACTGGTCAACAAGTGGGATCAGGCAAAACATCACACAAAGCGGCAGACCTTTATCGATACGATCCGGCAACAACTGAAGTTCATGGAATACGCACCGATCCTGTTTGTCTCTGCCTTGACCGGTGAAAAGCTGCAGATGATCTTTCCCCTTGTGGAAAAACTGAGAGCGTCCTACTATCGACGTGTTTCGACTGCGGAAGTCAACAAGGCCCTGCAGGATGCCGTGCGCCACCATGAACCTTCCTTGTATAAGAGTAGAAGAATCAAGTTCTTCTACGGGACACAAACGGAGGTTGCCCCGCCCGCCTTCGTCCTCTTTGCGAACATGCCCGCCTCAGTGCATTTCTCCTATCGTCGGTTTCTGACAAACCATTTCCGTAAAACCCTCGGGTTTCCGGACGTACCGATATCGATCTATTTAAAGAAGCGGAAGTAATCAAAGGAAAGCAAGGGAACGAGGGTTCGAGGATGCAAGGGTTCGAGCGCCTGTTTTATTGATCCGCAGGAGGAACTGAAATGTTTTCCACCGCATTATTGTCCTGCGGGTTTTTGAGTCTTTCCCTGGGCCCCTGGAATCCTTGAGTCCTCGGCCCCTGATCTTCAGCCCTTCAGGATGCTCCGTATCAGTTCCGGGGGGACATCATCCCGCATCACAACCTTTCCCACTCGTTCCGGCAGGATGAAGCGAACCTTTCCGTCTCTAACCTTCTTGTCATGAGTAAGAATTTCAAGGGCCGCGTCAGCATCGATCCCCTGAATTCGAACGGGCAGTCCGATGTCCTGCAAAAGAGCAATGATTCTTTCCACCGCTGCCGCATCACAGAGCCCCATTTCCAGGGCGATTTTCGCCGCCCCAACCATGCCCATCGAAACCGCCTCTCCATGGATGTAACGTGAATAACCGGTCAGGGATTCAATGGCATGGCCCAAGGTATGTCCATAATTGAGAATGGCCCGTAATCCGGATTCCTGCTCATCTTCTTCTACAACATGTGCCTTTGATTCACAGGAGGAGCGAACGACTTCACACATGGCCGAGGATTCCTGTTGCAGAATTTCCGCAAGATGGGATTCAAGGAAGGAGAAGAAGTTGGCATCCAGGATGACTCCATACTTCACCACCTCGGCCATGCCCGCAACCAGTTCCTTCTCGGGAAGCGTCTTCAGCACTTCGAGGTCACAGAAGACCGCTTTCGGCTGGTAAAATGCGCCGATCAGATTTTTCCCCCGGGGATGATCGACACCGGTCTTTCCTCCGATGGCGCTGTCCACATGCGCCAGCAGCGTCGTAGGAACATTGACAAAATGAATGCCCCGCATGTAGGTCGCAGCGACAAAACCGGCAAGGTCCCCGATGACACCACCACCCAGGGCGACTATGGTCGAGGTCCGGTCCAACCGGAAATCGATGAGTTCATCATATAATCTTTGTGCAGTCGCCAGGGTTTTATGGATTTCACCATCTTCAATCTCTACAAACCGCACCTGAAAGCCGCACGCCTCCAAGTTCTCCTGGATCCGTTTCCCATAAAGAGGGCGCACCACGGAGTTTGTAATGACGGCAATCCGGGAGCCGAGGGACAACTCCTGCAGTCGGCTCCCGACCCGATCGAGCAGACCTGACCCGATCCAGATGTCATAACTTCGCGCGCCAAGATTGACGTTGATCTTTTCCATAACAATCAATACCTGCTGACAGCTTCCTGGTAATTTTTAAAATTCCGTTGCATTTCGGCAAGGGAATCGCCGCCGAATTTTTCCATCATGGCTTGAGCAATCTCGAAAGCAACGACGGCCTCGGCAATCACGCCGGCCGCAGGGACGGCACAGACATCGGAGCGTTCCACACTGGCCTTGAAAGAACGTTTGGTATGGATATCCACGGAGCGGAGGGGACGCATCAGGGTCGGGATCGGCTTCATCGCAGCCCGAAGAACGATCTCTTCGCCGTTGCTCATCCCGCCTTCAATTCCACCGGCCCGGTTCGTCCGATGATAAAAGCCTTTTGCCTTGGAATAATAAATCTCGTCATGAACCTCGGAACCGGGGCGCCGGGCGGCCTCAAAACCGATACCGATCTCCACCCCCTTGATGGCCTGGATCGACATCACGGCAGCTGCTAAGCGGGCATTCAGCTTTCGTTCATAATGAACATGGCTTCCCAGACCGACGGGCACGTTCAAAATCCGTACCTCAAAGACCCCTCCAAGGGAATCGCCCAGCTTTGCAGCCTCATCGATTCGCTTGCGCATCCCTTCCGCAACCTCAGGATCAACACACCGGACATCAGACTTTTCCACCCGGATCAGGAGTTTCTTTTGCGTCACCTTCTCTTCTCGAGTGACAACAACGCCTCCAATCTCGGTAACATGACTGAGGACTGTAATACCGAATTCCGCCAGGAGTTTCCGCACTACGGCTCCCACGGCAACCCGTGCGGCAGTTTCCCTTGCGGAAGAACGCTCCAAGACATTTCGCAGGTCCCTGTGGTCGTACTTGATTCCACCCGGGAGATCCGCATGGCCCGGACGGGGCCGGGTCACCTTTTTCGTCTCCCCGGAGCGGTTCCTTTCCTCCGACATGACCTCGTCCCAGTTCTGCCAGTCCCTGTTTCCGACAAAGAGGGCAATGGGACTTCCCAGGGTCTCGCCATGACGCACACCTCCACGGATCTCCACCCGGTCCCGCTCGATCTGCATCCTACCGCCCCGCCCATATCCCACCTGGCGGCGGGCAAGGTCTCGATCAACCTCCTCGGTCCGGATAGGCACCCCCGCGGGCATCCCTTCCAGGATCGCCGTCAACCCCTTCCCGTGAGATTCCCCGGCGGTCATATAATGTAGAGTCATCCCGAACACTCCTGTTTTCAATGTATAGAAAATTTTCCCGGAAGTAATTTTCGACAGAATAGTCGAAAATCAGCAGGATGTAAATAGGAGTTTTTTGATATAAAAATGTTTATGACATAAAAAAACGCCCCCCGAGAGGGGCGTTTTTTTATCAACGGATGATCTTAGGTGTCAGAAAGACGAGAAGTTCTTTCTTGCTCTTCTCCACAGTATCTCGCCGAAAGAATTTCCCGAGATAGGGGATATTCATCAATCCCGGGATCCCCTCCCGACTCTTCGTTTTGTCCACAACATAGATCCCGCCGATCACCGTGGTCTCCCCGTCGTTAAGGAGGACCATGGTCGTTGCCGTGTTTCGGGTAATCGGAGGTTGCGAATCAGCAGTCAGGGGAGTCCCCGCTGAATCCCGGTGCGTTTCCACATCAAGGAGAATGGTGTTCTCCGCAGTCACGTGAGGTGTGACCGTTAACTGTAGATTCGCTTGCACAAACTCTATATTCGTCCCCTTATCAGATGATGTTTCATAAGGAATGTCCTGCCCCTGGATAACATCTGCCTTCTGGTTGTCGATGGTCATGATGCGAGGAGAAGAGATCACTTTGGCCTCACTCTTACTCTGCGCCAGCGATAAACGGGTATCCAGAACATAGAGACTTCCCGAGAAGAACCGACCTATATTAAACCCAAAGCTTCCACCACTCCCTGTTGCTACCGGGAGGTCTACATTGAAACCGACCGGAAGGGATTCGCCACCAGAGATAGCCGGACTCCCCGTCGAGGGATTCAGAAGCCCGAAAAAAGCATTGTCTGC
>CAYQVN010000024.1:0-6109 GCA_964420895.1 uncultured Nitrospirota bacterium
CCTCACGGCGACAAGGTCACGGAATACCCGACCCCTTCCCGAATCACCAGCAGCGCCACATTCCCGGCATTTAAGGCCTGCTCCATGGCCCCTTGATAATCTTTCAGAGAGCGCACGCGGGTATTGTTCACCTGCCCGATGAGATCGCCCCGTCGGATTCCGATCTTGTACGCCTCGGAATGGCGGTCAACCTTTTCAATCACCACGCCTCCTCCACCACGGGGCAGGTCGGTCACATCCAGGCCGAGCCATTCCCGGGAAATCGCCATGGCCCGATCGGGAGTGATCGAACTTCCCTTCACGGTGGCCGTTCGTTCCTTTCCATCGCGGAGGAAGGCGAGGGAGATCTTCTCGTCCACACGGTATCCTTCGACCAACGTCAGGTAGGATTCCCGGTCTTCCACATCCCGCCCCCCGATCCGAACCAGGATATCTCCCTCCCGGAGTCCGGCCCGATCGGCGGGACTCTCCTGAATCACCCGGGAGATCAACATCCCTTTCCCTTCGGGGAGCCCGAAATAACGGACCAGTTGCGGCGTCAGATCCTGGAGAAAGATCCCGAGCCACGGTTTGTGGACCCGGCCATAGGCTACAAGGTCTTCATAGATCCGCCGGGCCCGCCCGATGGGGATGGCAAAACCGATCCCCTCGGCCTTCCGATAGATCGCCGTATTGATGCCGATCAGGTCCCCATTAATGTTGAGAAGAGGGCCACCGCTGTTACCGGGATTGATCGAAGCATCGGTCTGGATAAAATCCTGGTAGAGACGATCCCCCGTACGAATCGACCGATTCATTGCGCTGATCACGCCGGTGGTCACGGAATGGGAAAGGCCGAAGGGATTGCCGATGGCAATGACCGTTTCCCCGATCATGAGATCATCGGAGTGCCCCATATGGATATAGGGGAGGACCTTGTCCGCTTCGATCCTCAGCACGGCAAGGTCCGATTTTGGATCGGAACCGACGAGGGTGGCCTTAAATTCCGTCTTGTCGGCCAGGCGGACCTGGATCGTTGTGGCCTGGGTGATCACATGTTCATTGGTGAGGATATATCCCTCAGGTGAGATGATCACCCCCGAACCGAGGCTCTGCGTCTTGTACTCCCGGGGCGCAAAGGATTCATAGAAATCGCGGAAGAATTCATCGAAGAAGGGAGAAGGCCTGCCGAAGGGGGAGCGTTGTTCATGGACCTGGACGCTGCTGATGTTTACAACCGCCGAAGAGGCGGACTCCACCGCCTCCACCACGGCATCCCGCCGGGGATAAGGGGCACGGACTGCTTCAAGGTCGGCGCTGAAGAGCAAAAGGGAAATCGTTAAAAAGAAGAAGCGTTTCATTTGAGTTTATATCCCAGAATCATCATAATCTTAATCTTAATCATAATCTTAATCTTACTCAGGTTTTAGTAGCGAAGGGAAAAGCAGATTAAGATTAAGAGTAAGATTATGATTAAGAGTACGAAAAACCTTTTTTATACTCGCCACCCCTCCACGCCGTGCTTGCTCAGTATAGCCGCAATCACCTCCCGGGCTTCCTTGGTACGCCCCTTCCGGAGCAGGGCAAGGACCGGGGAATCCGCCAACTCCCGAAAGAGGCGGGAACGGCTTTTCCCCTCGCCCACGGCATCCAGGACGCGGGGGCGCAATCCTTTCAGAAGTTTCAGAAACCGGCCGTATTCCGGTCCGAAATGGGCCTCTAATTCCCGGCGGACCTTCTTAGCAAAGGCGGGGCTTGCCCCCCCGGTGGAAACAGCCACAGTGAGGTCCCCGCGCCGGACCACAGAGGGAACGATGAATTCGCACAGTTCCGGAACATCGACGACATTCATCAAGACACCCCGTTTTTTGCCTTCCCTTACGGCCTTCTTGTTGATCTGGACATCGTCGGTCGCGCAGAAGGCCAACCGAACCCGGTCCAAGTCGGAGGGGCGAAAGGTCCCCTTTCGACAGGTGATCCGCCGGGTGTCAACAAACTGC
Source organism: uncultured Nitrospirota bacterium (assembly GCA_964420895.1). Taxonomy (GTDB): domain Bacteria; phylum CG2-30-53-67; class CG2-30-53-67; order CG2-30-53-67; family CG2-30-53-67; genus JAADIO01. Next base: position 1,980 of record CAYQVN010000024.1, read on the forward strand.
TGCAGGCCCTTCGTCAACTCCGGGCTGACCAGGCGGACCCGCGCACCGTAACGGAGGAGTGTACGTACCTTCCGCTCGGCAACAGAGCCGCCGCCAATCACCAAGACCCGGACCTTTTCCAGATTCAGAAAGAGAGGATAATAAGGATTCATGTCAGACTGTTTACCAGGGGGTGATTTTATCGAGGAAGGAACGTTTCTGCAGGGTTTCCATCTCTCCCGCTCCGGTTGCTCCCGCTTCCGTAAGACATCGACTACCCGGCCCTGCAGCATGCAAGAGCAGGATTCTACGGGCCGCCCCGTCCCGGTCCTTTCCCTGATAGGTCCCCGCCAACCCCGGGGAAGAAAGAGGCCTGTCGGCACAGTCCGTATTTGCCGCCGTCTTTTCCCCATCGGAGACCTCCCTTCCCTGCTGCTCCAACTCTAAGGTGGAGGGAATGTATTCACTGTTCGGATACCGTTCGAAGAGAAGTTTCCGATACTCCTCGGCATGTTCCTCATCCTTCAGGTTCCTGTAGGTCTTGAAAAGATAGAAAATGAGCTGATCTTCGATCCCGGAGTCGGGATAGCGATCCAGTGCCTTCTTGAATCGGTTAATGGCCGCAAAAAGAGCGTTTTTTCTCAGATAAAACTCACCGATGAAGAATTCATTTTCCGCCAGATAGGTATGGGTCGATTTGATCCGAAGCTTAGCCCGAGAAAGGTATTCACTCTCCGGGAACTCCTTCAGCAGACGATTGAACTCTTTCAGTGCCTCTTTGGCATGGGTCGGATCCCGGTCGATGGTATCGATCTGCCAGAAATGACATTCTCCGGTGCGGTAGAGAAGATAATCGGCCACAGGACCGCCGGAATGGAGCTTGAATATCTCTTCATAGAGGGCACGGGCGGCGTCATACTCCTTCTCTTCAAAGTAGCTGTCCGCCACGGCGATCTGGGCCAGAAGTTCCAGGCCGGTCTCCGTCCCCATGACCTTTACCTTATTGAAGATCTCCCGGGCCTCTTCATGCTTTGCCTCCTTTTCCAGTTCGATCCCCTGGTCGTAGAGTTCACGGGCCGTGGGGGTCTTTTCCGGGGCTTTCTTCTTCCAGAAACAGCCCCCCGTCGACAGGAACATAAAAATCAGCAGGAAAACAGCCCATCCCCGGAGGGAAAAATTTTTTCTTCTTTCCATGTCCTCTCCAAAAACATATTTAATTTCAAGATGTTACACAGGATGTGTATACTATCTCCCTTGGGGAAAGTCAAGGAAAAAGAGGGAAATCAACCCGCCCGGCAACCCTTTCGGTGCGTCACAGTACCGTATGAACAGGGCGAAAAGGAAAAAAGATGATATTGATTGACTTTTCAAGGAAGATATCCTATTTTTCTTAGGTTAATTTCAGTGTGAATAAACTTACGACAACTAAGCGGGGGAGATCTTTGCGGTTTTTCATATCCATTTTCCTGCTGGGTTTGCTCCTGCATGCTCAGGTGGTTGCAGGCGCTGATTACGCCCATGTTTCAGACCCTTTTCAGACCTTCAACTACATCGACACGGCCTCCGGCGGCACCGAGATCGCACTGGGGGACGACGCCGTCAGCGATCCCATTGATCTCGGCTTTACCTTCAACTATTACGGGACTTCCTATACCCAGATCCTCGTCGGTTCCAACGGCACGATCGGTTTCCCGACGGACACGACGGGCCTCGATACCACGACAAAGCTTCCGGCCATCCCCGATGCAACCGCTCCAAACGCCGTGATCGCTCCTTTTTCGGCCGATCTCGACCCCTCTGCCGGAGGGAGCATCCACAGTCTTCAGGGAGGTTCGGCGGGAAGCCGCTATCTTGCCGTGGAATGGCTCAATGTTCCACTGAAAGGAAAGGGAGGCGCCCGTTCCTTCGAGGTCGTCCTCTATGAGGATAACGGTGACCTCCTCTTCCAATACAAAACCCTCCAGGGGGGAGAAGGAATCAATTCCGCAACCGTCACCATCGGCATCGAGAACAGCGACGGCTCAGCGGGACTGACACCCACGGATGTGACGCTGATCGCCGAGGGGACCTCGATCCTCTTCTCCGAAAATGCCGCTGACAACGACGGCAACGGCATGGTCGACCGTTTCGAATCCTTTTACAGTCTCACCGGCACCGACGATGACGGAGACGGGCTGAGCAACGTCAATGAATTCACCGCCGGGACCCGGCCCGACCAGGCCGATTCGGACGGCGACGGGATTGAAGACGGGAATGACACCGATCCCCTTTCCACCGATGCCGATGACGACGGCCTCCGGGATTCCGTAGAGGATGTCAACAAAGACGGTGTTTTGGACAGCAATGAGACCCATGGCGGTGACTGCGACACAGATGATGACGGCTATACCGATGGGGCGGAGATCACTTTCGGCACAGACCCCCTGGACGCCGCCTCTACCCCTTCCCTGGGAGTCACGGCCGTGACAACCACCATCCAGGATGCCATCAACAACGCCTCCGCTGGAGATCGTATCTACATCCCCGCCCAGACGGCTTCCTATGTTGAAGACCTGACCCTCGACAAGGCAATCACCCTCATCGGCGCCGGCGCCGATTTTACAACAATCGAAGGGACGATCACCCTGACCGGTGTGGAGGGGGCGACCCTGACCGGCTTCACCATCGCCGATACAACAACAGCCGTCAAGATCCTCGGCCACGCCACTGCCACAACGGACGTCAATCTCACGAAAATGCGGTTTGAAAACTGTACCAACGGCATCCTCATCTCCGACGCCGCCGCTTCCGGCGGAACGGCAGGGACAAAGACGATGGCCACCCTGAACCAGGTGACCTTCACCGTGACCGATCCCATGACCGTTGGATACGGCATCCAGGTAGAGGCGTTGCAGGACGGAACGGACGACGTCCTCATTGACAATTCCTCCTTCACCCTTACAGGCAGCGGAGGGGGGATCATCGTTGAGAGCAGCCGAAACATCGAAATCCGGGGGACGGAAGTTTCCAATGCCGAAACCGCAGGTATCGTGGTCCGGGGAGACACTACGGCCTCCCTCGTCATCGAAAATACGACCCTCTCCAACAATTTCGGCACCGGCATCACGGTGGAAGACAACGGCTCCGGGATTACCCTCGACGGAAGCACTCTGTCGGGCAATGACCAAAGCGGAATCCTGCTGACCGGGAATGCCACGGTCACCCTGACGGACAACACCATCGCCCAGAACGGCGGTTACGGAATGGAAGCAACCGGTGCGCCGACAGTCGCCAATTCGGGCAACGCCCTCACGGGGAACACCAGCGGCAGCTACAGCGACAGTTCCATCTTCAGCGCCGACACCCCCGCCGACGAAGCCGGAGCCACCACTACGGGAAAAGTGATCGGCCAGTCCACCACCTGGATTCCGGCGGCCGGCGGCGGAACGGTTGTCCTCATCGATCCTCCGGCCGTACTGAGCGATCCACTCTTCAGCCTCTTCGGGACGAGTATCACCTTTCCGGCGGGGGCGCTGAGTGAGGACACCCGGGTGACGATCTCCGAATCAAAGGCCACATTCCCATCGCTCCCGATTACGGCAAACTATATCCTCCCTGTCGCGGAGATCTCCATTGAAAAGGGGAGCCTGACCGGGACAGCAACCATCACCCTGCCGGTTCTGGCCAGCTATGACACCGATGTGGCCCGGGTCTTTCATCTCGTGGGCAACACCTGGGTAGAGATCACGGCATCGCCACCGGCAAACCGTGCGACGACATCCCTGCAGACGGAAACAATCGCCGCTGTCCATCAACAGGTCTCTTTTCAAACGGACAGCCTGAGCAATTTCGTCCTGGTCATTGATCTTCCGGTGATCGATGCCGGAGATACGGGAGGCGGAGGAGGATGCGCCCTGCAGAACAGCCCCCTCTCCACCGCTTCCTCTCCGCTGATCGATACGGTGCTCCTTTTATCTCCGCTCCTGATTCCGGTCATGAAATACAGAAAGAGACGGGCGACCATTGAACAGTAAGATGAATAGTGTTCCACGGACCACAATGAGGTCCCGGCGACTTGCATGGCCTCTGCTGCTGGCCCTGCTCTGCCTGCTGGTGGCCTTCACCACTGCCGATGCCGCCCCGGCCATCCGGAAGATTGAGATCCTCGGGAA
>CAYQVN010000024.1:6209-14123 GCA_964420895.1 uncultured Nitrospirota bacterium
CCTTCACCACTGCCGATGCCGCCCCGGCCATCCGGAAGATTGAGATCCTCGGGAACCGGAGAATCGACAGCGGAACCATCCTCAACAGGATCCAATCAAAAGAGGGGGAACCGCTCTCCCGGGAGACTATCCGCAAGGATATTCGGGCCATTTACGGCATGGGGGGCTATTTCGAAAACGTTCAGGTCGAAAGCGAACCTCTGGAAGACGGGATCCGCCTGATCTTCCGGGTGACGGAGAAACCGATCCTCTCGGAGATCACCATCAAGGGCAACAAGGAACTGGAAGAAGGCAAGATCCGGGACGTCCTGGAGGCACGGATCGGCTCTCCCTACGACTTGCGGCAGATCAAGAAGGACCAGGAGGCCATCCGGAAACTCTACCGGAATGAAGGTTTTCATTTCTCCACCATCAACATCAGCGTCGAGGACGACAAGAACGAAAACAAGCAACTAAGCTACACGATCGAGGAAGGCAAAAAGGTCATCATCGGCGAGATCTTCCTGAAGGGGAGCAAAGAGCTCAAGCCCGGAAAAATCAAGAAACAGGCCATGGAGACCAAGGAACACTGGATGCTCTCCTTTATCAGTTCCGCAGGGGTCTACAAACGAGAGATCCTCGATGTCGACCTGGCCCGGATCAAAGATTTCTATTACAGTCACGGCTATCTTGAGGCCAAGATCGGAGAGCCGGAGATCGCCTTCGAAAAACCCAAAAGACGCAGCCATGACCGCCTCTACGAATGGTTCAAGGGATGGGGGTGGGACAAAAACGAAATCGCCGTCACCATTCCCATCGACGAAGGAGCACAATACAAAATCGGGAAGATGCGTTTTCAGGGAAATCATGCCCTTTCCAGCGAAGTCCTGTCCTCCTCTCTCGCTTCCAAGGAGGGGGAGATCTTCAGCAGTGAAAGGATTCGGCAGGACATCTCCATCATCAGTCATCTTTACGGTGAGAAGGGGCACGCCTTCGCCGGCGGAAATCCACTGACCGACCTGAACCGGGAAACACGGACCGTCGATCTCACCTGGGATATCGATGAGGGACAGCGGGTTTACATCGGCGAGATCAATATCCTGGGAAACGCCCGGACCCGGGACAACGTCATCCGCCGGGAGATCCGCTTCAACGAGGGGGACCAGTACAATATCGCCAAGATCGACCGGAGCAAGGTCCGCATCCGGAATACCGGTTTCTTTGAGGATGTGCAGATCCAGACCAACCGGCGGCCCGGCGAACAGATTGTCGATCTTGACCTCCATGTAAAAGAACAGCAGACCGGTTCGTTGAGCTTCGGGATCGGCGCCAGTTCCACCCAGGGACTGATCGGTTCCTTCGATGTACGCCAGAAAAACATCTTCGGCACCGGCCGGGAAGTCAACATCGCCGCCGTTCTCGGCGGAGAAGACAGCAGCTTCAGCGTACGTTTTGTGGAACCCTGGCTTTATGACCGGGAGGTCAGCCTGGGGCTCAACCTCTTCAAGAATATCTCCGATTACGATTCCTTCCGGGAGGAGACTCTGGGCGGCGGCATCACCTTCGGCCGTGCCCTCGATGAATACAGCCGGGGTTCGATCGGGTTCAACTACGAAGACATCAATTATACCAACGTCGATGAGGGGTTCGACAGTAACCTGATCCAGGAACAATCCGTCTTCGCCGTCACCCTCGGCTGGAAACGGAACACCGTCGATAATATCATGGATCCCACCCGGGGTTATCTGGCCCGGACGTCCTTGAAATTCGCCGGACTCCTGGGAAATAGCGAATTCAACAAGTATTATTTCGCCGACCGGGTCTTCATCAAGGGGCCGGGGAAGATCACCTTTTCCGTCAACGGCGAGGCCGGTTACGTCGACGTCAGTAACGCCAGCGACATCCCCGTTTCCGAACTCTATTATCTGGGAGGTATCGAATCGCTGCGAGGCTACCAGTACCGGAGCCTGGGACCCCGGAACTTCTTCGGGAGCCTCATCGGAGGACGGAAGATGCTCCTGGCCAACTCCGAGATCTATTTCCCCGTGGCCCCCTCGGCGGGACTGAAGGGATTTCTCTTCTTTGATATCGGCAAGGTCTTCGATCCGGTCAGCGAAACAGCCATCTCCTCCTTTCGAGAAATCGATTCCGACGGTGACGGATTCACGGACACTACCGAAGCGGTGCGGAGCGCCAACATCACCGATGGCGATGACTGGAAGAGGAGCTACGGCATCGGCATTTCCTGGCGATCTCCGGCAGGACCGATCAAACTCGTTTGGGCACAGATTCTCGATGAGGAAACTTTTGACGCCATTGAAACAATCCAGTTCAGTATGGGAACCACTTTTTAATCTTCAATAAGGAGCAGTCCATGAATGTAAGAAAACCACTTATGATCATTCTCATTCTTTCTTTCCTCTTGCTCTCGATCCATCCGGTCTCTGCCAGGGAAAACAAGTTCGGGATCGTCGATTTCCAGAAGGTCTTTGAAAAATCAACAACCATCCGGAAGATGAACAGCAGCCTGGAAGAAAAGATTAAGGCGGAACAGCAGGAGATCGTCAAGAAGCGGCAGGACCTGGAGGAAATGCAGAAAGATCTGGAAACAAAGAAAGCCCTCATGAATGCCGATGCGCGCACGCAGAAAGAAGAAGAGATCCGCCGGAACCTCAAGGACCTGAAGCGCTATGCCACCGACAAGGAAGAGGAATTCCAGCGGAAAGGCAACGGACTGATGCAGCAGATCATGAAGGAGCTGACAATCATCGTCCAGGAGATCGGGAAAGACAAAGACTATACGGCTATCGTGGAACGCTCCACGGGCGGCGTGGTTTACCTGTCGCCCTCCGCAGACATCACCGAAGATGTGATCAAAGAGTACGATAAGAGGAACAAGTAGCAATGCCCGAAAAACCCAACCGTAAAACCTGGAAGCTGTCCGAACTGGCTTCACACGTCGCGGGCAGTCTGGATGGTGACGGCACAATCGAGATTTCGGCCCTCAATTCCCTGCAGGAAGCCGGGGCCGGGGAACTCACCTTCGTGACCAACCCTAAATACATCCCGGAACTGGAGAGGACCGCGGCCTCGGCCGTGATCCTGCCGCCTGATGTCCCTTCGGAGATTCCGGCAATCCGGAGCCAAAATCCTTATCTCGCCTTTGCGAAGATCGCCACGTTGATGCAGGGGGAGGCTGCCCCCCCGCGAGGGGTGAGTCCCGACCTGGTGCAGGGAGAAGGCTGCCACCTGGGAAAAGATCTCTCCATTCATCCCCATGTAGTCCTGGGCAACAACGTCACCCTGGGCGACCGGGTCACCTTGCATCCCGGCGTCGTTATCGGTGACAACAACATCATCGGCGACGATTCGATCCTCTATTCCAATGTCTCGGTGCGGGAGAATTGCCGGATCGGCAATCGGGTCATCCTCCATTGCGGCAGCGTCATCGGCAGTGATGGCTTCGGCTTCGCCCCCGACGGAAAAGGGTATTACAAGATCCCACAGACTGGAGGGGTCGTGATCGAAGATGACGTAGAGATCGGCGCCAATTCGACTGTTGACCGGGGCGCCCTGGGGAACACCATCATCCGCAGGGGGGCCAAGATCGACAACCTCGTCATGGTCGCCCACAACGTGGAGATCGGAGAGGATTCCATCATCGTCTCCCAGGTCGGTATTTCCGGCAGCACAAAGATCGGCAACCACGTTACCCTCGCCGGGCAGGTCGGCGTGGCGGGTCACCTGACAATCGGCGATGATGTCATGGTCGGGGCGCAATCGGGCATCACCCGGAATCTGGCTCCGAAAAAACAGGTCAGCGGCCTGCCGGTCATTGAGCATAAAAAGTGGCTGAAAGCGGCGAGCAGTTTCGAGCACCTGCCGCGGATCCGGAAGGCCGTCCGCACATTACAGGACCGGATCAACCGGATCGAGGCAATGTTGAAGAACCCCCCGGCGTCCTCCGACGAGACGGGGGGGAAACAGGCTCCAGACACGGGAAACTCTGAGGGAGGAAAGCAGGATGATGGACATCAATGAAATTATGGAGTATCTTCCACACCGGTACCCCTTTCTGCTGGTGGATCGGATCGTCGAAATGGAAGCCGGGAAAAGGATCGTGGGGCTTAAAAACGTCACCCATAATGAGCCCTTTTTCCAGGGCCATTTCCCCGGCCACCCGATCATGCCGGGGGTCCTGATCATCGAAGCCATGGCGCAGACCGCCGGGGTCCTCTCCATGCAGATGGTGGACGATCCCTCCACCAAGGTGATCTATTTCATGAGTATCGACCGGGCCAAGTTCCGTCAACCCGTGGTGCCGGGGGATCAACTCCGTATGGAACTCGATGTTATCAAGATCCGCGTCCCCATCATGAAACTGGAAGGGCGCGCCTACGTGGGCGAGAAGAAAGTCGCTGAGGCACTACTGACAGCGACCATCGCCGACAAATGAACATCCAAATAATAAGGTAATCTATGATGATACATCCCACGACCATTGTCCATCCCGGCGCACAGATCGCAGATGCGGTGGAGATCGGTCCCTTCTGTACGATCGGAGAAAACGTCACCATCGGTGCCGGAACAAAGATCAAGTCCCATGTCAGCATTGACGGCTGGACCGAGATCGGGGAAGGCTGTGCCTTCTATCCCTTTTCCTCCATCGGTGAACCGCCGCAGGATCTCAAGTTCAAGGGGGAGGTCTCAAACCTCCGGATCGGGAACAACAACGTCTTCCGGGAATTCATCACCTTGAACCGGGGAACGGAAAACGGCGGAGGTGAAACGGTCATCGGCGACAACAACTTTTTCATGGCCTACTGCCACGTCGCTCATGACTGCCGGATCGGAAATCATGTCGTGATGGCCAACGCCGCCACCCTGGCCGGCCACATCACCATTGACGACCATGCCATCATCGGCGGCATCACGGCCATCCACCAGTTTGTCCGGATCGGCCGGTATGCCATTGTCGGCGGGGCCTCGGCCGTCCCCAAGGATGTCCCTCCCTTCTGCAATGCCACGGGGAACCGGGCGACCCTGCACGGACTGAATTCCGTCGGACTCAAGCGCCACGCCTTCCCGGAGGAGACGGTACGGGAACTGAAAAAGGCCTACCGCATCCTCTTCCGCTCCTCGCTCCTCTTCGAGGAGGCCCTGGCACAGGTTACGCAGGAGGTTTCGGATCTGCCGGAAGTGCGTGAACTTCTCGAATTTCTCCAGAGTTCCGAACGGGGTTTCTGCAGATAGGACAAAGAGCCATGAAGAAAAATTATCCACCCATCGATTTGAAGAACATCACCACTTACCCGATAGAACATCGGAAGAATAAGGTGGATGTGAAGGCCTTTGCGCAACCTCCCCGGCAGGGAGAAGGATTCGGAGATTTTCTGGATTCTCTCCCGGACATTCTTGCCGCACGGGACTTCCGGGCCGTCGTCGATGCCATCGTTAATGCCCACATCCGGAAACGCCCGGTCCTCCTGGCCATGGGAGGCCATGTCATCAAATGCGGACTGGCCCCGCTGCTCATCGACCTCATGGACCGGGGCATCATCACGGCCCTGGCCATGAACGGTTCCGCAAGCATCCACGACTACGAAATCTCATTCCAGGGGGGCAGTTCCGAAGATGTGGCCGAAGAACTGAAAACGGGACGCTTCGGCATGGCCGATGAGACGGGACGGGGAATCCACGCGGCCCTGGCTGCAGGCAGCAGCAAGGGATGGGGATACGGCGAATCGCTGGGCCGTTACATCCTCTCCCGGAAGACGCCCTTTCGGCAGTACAGCGTCCTGGCCGCAGCGGCCGAACGGGAGATCCCCGCAACGGTCCATGCCTCCATCGGGGCCGACATCATTCATATGCATCCGGACATGGACGGCACCGTGATGGGAGAGGCCACCTTCCGGGATTTCAAGATCTTCTGTTCCGTCGTCGCCGACCTGGGACAGGGAGGGGTCTTCCTTAATATCGGCTCGGCGGTTCTCATGCCGGAGGTCTTTCTCAAGGCGGTCAGCATCGCCCGCAACTTAGGCGCCGACTTGACCGATTTCGTGACCGTCAATTTTGATATGATTCAACACTACCGCCCCAGGGAAAACGTGGTCCGTCGTCCTACCCTCGGCTGCGGGCGGGGCTATGCCATCACCGGCCATCATGAGATCATGATCCCCCTTCTGGCGAGAGCAATCGTAGAAAAATTAGAGATCAAAGACCAAAATTCAAAATGAGGGACACGGTGAAACACGGTCAAATTCAGGAAATCCTCGGAAAGATCAAGAACAAAAAGATCCTTGTCGTCGGTGACGTCATGGTCGACGAGTATGTCTGGGGACGGATCGACCGGATCTCGCCGGAAGCCCCGATCCAGGTCGTCGATGTCAAGTCGGAAAATGCCGTCCCCGGCGGCGCCGCCAACGTGGTGGCGAATCTTGTCGGTCTGGGCGCACAGGTCTACCTGGGAAGTGTCGTCGGGAAGGATGCCAAGGGCAGCCTCCTCCGAGAACGCCTCCGCGATGCGGGTGTCAGGATCCAGGGGGTGATCACCGACCCGAAGCGACCCACATCGACGAAGACACGGGTCATGGGGCAGAACCAGCAACTTCTCCGGATCGACCGGGAAGAACGGAGCCCCCTCCGTCATGAGACGGAAAAGCGCCTCCTTGCCCATCTGAAGAAACAGATCCCGGCCTGTGATGCGATCATTCTCTCCGATTACGGAAAAGGGATCCTGACGGATAAGATCCTCCGGGAGACCATCGGGATGGCGACGAAAGAAGGGAAGATCATCACCGCCGACCCGAAAGGGAAAGACTTCCGGAAGTACCGGGGCATCACCTGCCTGACGCCAAACCGCAAGGAAGTGGAGGAAGCAACCGGAATAGCCCTGGCGAAGGGACCGGACATCCTGGAAGCGGCGCAGCAGCTGCAGAAAACCCTGCACAGCCCGGCCTGTCTGATCACCCTCGGGGGAGACGGCATGGCCCTTCTTGACAGAGAGGGGTTCGCAATCCTCCCCACCGCCGCCCGGGAGATCTTTGATGTCAGCGGCGCCGGCGATACGGTCATTGCTGCTTTTACGCTGGTCGCTTCCGCCGGCTTCGGCCTGAAGGAAGCGGCACAGATTGCCAACCTCGCCGCCGGGGTCGTCGTCGGGAAGGTCGGCACCGCCCATATCACCCCCCGGGAGATCCTCGAACATACCGCTGAGACCGGAAGGGACCGGGCCGGGAAGATCCTTTCTTTCCCGGAGCTGAAAGATGTGATTCGGAGAAAAAAACAACTCGGCAAGACGGTAGTCTTCACCAACGGCTGTTTCGATCTCCTCCATGTGGGGCATATCCGCTACCTCCAGGAGGCCCGTGCCTTGGGCGACCTGCTGATATTGGGGCTGAACAGCGACCGATCGGTACGAAAACTGAAGGGGAAACTCCGTCCCCTCATCTCCCAGGAGGAACGGGCCCTGATCCTTGCGGCCCTTGATTGTGTCGATTATGTGGTGATCTTTCCAGAGGAGACCCCCTTGAAACTGATCCGGGGCCTGCAGCCCGACATCCTCGTCAAGGGCGGAGATTACAGGAAGGGCGAGGTCGTCGGTGGAGACCTGGTGGAGGCCGGTGGAGGTCGGGTCGCCCTGATCCCCGTCGTCCGGGGAAGATCGACGAGCGGGTTGGTGGAGCGGATCGTGGAGCGCTACGGGAAAGATGAAAAATTAAACACCAAAAACTAAAAATAAAACAACCAAGGCATCTCTCGCAAAGAACGCCAAGAACGCTAAGTAAAAACATAAGTGGTCTCTCTTAATCTTAATCATGATCTTAATCCATTCTCTCAAAACCATCAGATTAGGATTAAGAGTAAGATTACGAGTAAGAATGCTTGACAACAATAAACCAGCCGCCAAGGACGCAAAGATAAGATCAAAGAAAA
>CAYQVN010000025.1:0-13885 GCA_964420895.1 uncultured Nitrospirota bacterium
CGGATCTCCGTCACGGCAATCAGAAGCTCCCTTGTCCGTTCAGGATAGAAGACCCCCAGGGGGATACCGGCGACGAATCCCTCCGGGATCAGTTCTCGAACGATCTCTTCGGTATTCCGGGGAAGTTTGACGACAAACTCATTGAAGACGGGATCGTCGCCGACAGAGGCACCGGGCAGTTTTGACAGTTGCTTCCGGAGATAGGCTGCCTTGGCGGCGCAGAGTTGTCCCACCTGGCGAAAGCCTTCCTTCCCGAGGAGTGTGAGATAGACGACGGCCCGGAGAGCCATGAGGGATTGGTTGGTGCAGACGTTGGAGGTGGCCCGGGCACGGCGGATGTGTTGCTCCCGGGCCTGCAGGGTCAGAACGAATGCCTGCTCTCCCGAGACATCCCGGCTCCGGCCGCAGATCCGGCCCGGCATTCTCCGGAAGAGGTCCCTCGTCGTGGCCATGAAGCCGAGGTAGGGACCGCCGAAGGAGAGGGGACTCCCGAGGCTTTGCCCCTCGCCGGTGACGATGTCGAATCCCATCTCGCCGGGAGGCTTTGCCATAGAGAGGGATGTGGGATAACAGGCGCAGAGTGCCAGGGCATCCGTCCTGTGGGCCTCCTCAATGATCTTTGTCCAGTCGTAGAGCCTGCCGAAAAAGTCGGGGTAGGGTAGAACGACGGCGGCCGTGTCACTGTCGAGGTGCTCCCCGATCTCTCCGGCTACGGCGGCGGCAGACCCGGCGGCAGTCGTGGAAAAAAGGGCGTCCAGGTGGCCCCCGGCGCATTCGATCATCTTCCGGTAGACCGGGGAGAGGGTGCCGGCCAGGAGTACCTTCCGCCCCTTGCCCCGGCGCAGGGCCATGAGGATTGCTTCGAAGAGGGCCGTCCCGCCGTCGTAGAGGGAGGCGTTGGCGACCTCCATGGCCGTGAGTCGGCAGATCATCGACTGGTATTCGTAGATGGCCTGGAGGGTCCCCTGGGAAGCCTCGGCCTGGTAGGGGGTATAGGAAGTGAGGAACTCCCCCCGTTCCACGATCTGGGAGACGGCGGCGGGGATGAAGTGTTCGTAGTATCCGCCTCCGGCAAAGGAGACCAGGTCTGTCCGGTTCTGTGCCGCCAGACCGGTGAGCAAGCGGGTGACCTCCCACTCCGATCTGCCGTGAGAAAGAAAGTCAAGGGATGGGGCCGGTTCGGTGACACCGGCCCGGTGCCAGAGATCCTCCATGTTGTCGGCGCCGATGGCCCGAAGCATCTCCGCCCGGTCCCCGTCGGTGTTGGCGATATAGGGCATCGAGGGATCAGACCTCCTCTTCCTCTTCGTCCTCGAAATCGTCCCCCTTCTCCTCTTCGATATATTCGTTGTAGTCGCTCAGGGAGAGTAGGTTTTCTGTCTCCCTTTCGTCTATCTCCCCGAGTTTACAGATCCATCCCTCCTCTTCAGGCGATTCGTTGATGATCTCCGGATTTTCGGCCAGCGCCTCGTTGACTGCCATCACCCGGCCCGACAGAGGGGCATAGATATCCGAGGCGGCCTTGACCGATTCGATGACGCACATCGCCTCGCCCTGTTCGAACTCCTCCCCCGCCTGGGGAAGCTCCACATAGGTGACGTCTCCCAGTTCCTCGGCGGCAAAGGTTGAGATCCCCACGGTAGCAACCTCTTCGTTGATCTCCACCCATTCATGTTCCTTGGAGTAGTGTTTCATCTGGATCTCCTATTGCAGTTCAAGTCTTACAGTTCCTTGCCGGTAAAAAGGCGTGGAGACCACCTCGGCGTGGAGCGAATTTTCCGGGTCGCCGATGAGGACCTTCGTCCCGACAGCCCTTTCCTCCTCACCTTTTATATACGACAGCGCAACGGCCCTGTCAAGGGACGGGGCGAAGGAGCCCGAGGTGATGGCGCCGATGGTGTTCTTCTGCTCCGAGAAGACTTTGTCTCCCCGGCGTGCCGTTCGTCGTCCATCCAAGAGAAGGGGGGTCAGTTGCTTTTTCGGTGGTGTGTTCCGGAAGCTGTCACCCAGGAAGGAGCGGTGAGGGTCCCGGTCATAGGAGAGGCCCGCCTCGGCCGGGGTCGTGTCGAGGCTGATCTCATGACCGTAGAGGGGGAGCCCCATCTCGAGTCGTAGGGTATCCCTTGCCCCCAACCCTGCGGGGAGAACCTCTTCCTCTTTTAGCAGTCTCTTCCAGAGGGATTCCGTCTCCTCCCGGGGGAGGTAGATCTCATAACCGAGTTCCCCTGTGTATCCCGTCCGGCTCAAAAGGAGACGGTGTTCGTCGAGGGAGACTCCTCTGAAATGGTAGTAGGGAGGAAGGTCCCCTGCGGAGAGTCCCATGCGGATCAGGATCTCCGCCGATCGTGGGCCCTGAAGGTCGAGCTTGCCCGTTGTCTCCGATTCGTCACGGAAAACGACGGAGGAGGGTAGGTGATCCCGCAGCCAGGTGGCATCAGCCTCACAGGGGCCGGCGTTGACGACGAGATAGAATTCTTCTTCTCCGATCCGATAAACCACCAGGTCGTCCCGGATCCCCCCGGATGGGTCCATGAGGAGGTTGTAGCGGCAGCTGCCGTTCAGCTGGTCGATGATGGGACGGACGAGAAGGGGATCAAGGGCGGCGGCCACCCCGGGGCCGGTGATCTTAAACTCTCCCATGTGGCAGGTATCGAAGAGGGAGACAGTGCTTCGGGTATGGCGGTGTTCCTTCAGAATCCCCGTAGGGTACTGGACGGGCATGCTCCAATCGGCAAAGGGGACCATGCGGGCGCCGAGGGTGATATGACTTTCATGAAGAGGTGTCTGAAGGAGGGGGTTCTTTTTCGTTCCCAAAAGGGTTCTCCCTTTTGACCGGCGTCAAGCCTCAGGCAGTGCCATGGAACCTACGCCGATGTGCTGTCCTGATAGGCAACGATCCGTTCTTCCGCCAGCTGGACATAGTCTTCATTGATATCATATCCGATATAGTTTCGTCCGTCCTTCAGGGCGGCCAGGCAGGTGGTGCCGCTCCCGCAAAAGGGATCGAGGATGACATCTTCCTTGAAGGAATAGAGCTGAATCAGGCGGTGAGGGAGTTCCTCCGGGAAGGGGGCGGGGTGGCCGATGCTCTTGGCCATGACGGCCGGGAAGGACCAGATGCTCTTCGTCCATTCGAGAAAGTCTTCCTTGAGGATAGTGCTCTCGCTTCCATTCTTCTTCCGGGAAAAGGAGGCCTTGGAAAAGACCAGGATATATTCATGGACGTCCCGCAGAACGGGGTTGGAGGCGGAGAGCCAGCTTCCCCATGCAGTGGAGGGGCCGGCACTGGAGGCCTTGTTCCAGATAATCTCCCCCCGCATGAGAAAGCCGGTTTTCTCCAGATCTTCGATCAGGTGGCTGTGCAGGGGGATATAGGGCTTGCGGCCGAGGTTGGCGATGTTGATGCAGGCCCGGCCCCCGGGGACGAGGATTCTGTAGGCTTCGCGAAAGACCTTCTGAAGGAGGTTTCGATATTCTTCCAGGGGGAGATTGACGTCGTATTCCTTGCTTGCATTGTAAGGCGGGGAGGTGATCATCAGGTGGACGCTGTTGTCGGGGATTTCCTCCATGACCTCACTCGATTTGCAGTAGATCCGGTTGAGCCGTTCCGCCGGGATGTGGTTTTCCTGCAGATCTTCTTCCGCGCCGTTCTTCCGGTCGTCGTAGAGCTTGCTGTTGTAAAATTCAGAGGCATCGTGGGCGGCCCGCCCCTGCATGCCGAAGGTGGCTGTCTTCGTCCATCGCTGTCCCGGTTTCTTCCGTGCCATGAGATCCTGTAATCACACGTATGGAAATTCAAGTTGTCAAAGGAACCTGTTTTCCAAACATCCTATCAAAAATGATTTGGAAAGTCATCATCGGATGTCAAAGGCACAAGCCCCCTTTTCCGTTGACTCCATACGGGTCGCATGGTACCACTACATCATGGAATGCAAAGGTTCTGAAGGGTTCGGAGACATGAGGAAAGATCATCCGGAAATGGAAATGAAATCGAAACGGGAGATGGTCCTCGTGGGGGACCGGGTCCTCATCTCCCCCGACACGAAAATCGACCGGACCACCTCCGGCCTCTATCTCCCGGCAACGGTCAAGGAGAAGGAAAAGGTCCACGGTGGCTATGTGGCGAAGACCGGCCCGGGCTACATCTTCCCCGACAACGTCACCGAGGAGTTCGGTGCCTCCGCCGAGGAGAAGGCCGTGAAGTACATCCCCCTCCAGGCGAAGGAAGGGGACTACGCCATCTTCCTGAAGGACTCCGCCGTGGAGATCGAATTCGAGGGGAAGAAATACCTCATCTTACCGCACTCCGCCATCCTCGCCCTGATCCGGACGGAGATCGTCTGACTACCCTTGTCACCGGCACTCTGCCGACTTCCTGCAAAGGGTGTTCCCGTCGAAGCTCAAACAGCCCGGGTCGTTGATCTGGCTGTAATGAATCTCGGCGGACTTGCCGTTTTGGTAGGTCACGCGGATGGTACCGCTCTGGGCTGTTCCGTTGATGGTCCAGCGTCCCTGCCCCCCGCCCTGACTGGCCGCACCCCAGGCCATGGTCTCATTGCCGTACTGGTCATTGGAATGGCCCGAGTAGCCCGACTCCGTGTAGTCGTGGTAGGTGCCGTCGGCGCAGAGGCCGATCCGCCGCTCCGTCGATCCGGCATAACCCCACCAGAGGCCTGCGATCTGCTGCTGCAGGTTCGGATCGTTCGGTCCCGCCGGGGCTGCCCCGCCGGCGGCACCGGACTGCTCCAGTACCTGGGTGAAGGCGGCCAGCTTCGCCTGGCTTGCAGCGAACTTCTCGGCGTTTTCCTGCCACGATTCGAGGCGATTCGTCTTGGGGTCGAAAACGAGGTCCATGGGGACGTTTCCCCGGTAGGCCTGGTGGAGCCAGAAGGTGGAGACCTTCTTTCCCCCTTGCATCACCGTTGTCTTCGGCGGGCCCAAGAGGGCCACCGCCTCATCGTAGGACATCCCCGGCTGAAGCTGGGCCGTCTTCCGGATCGAATCAAATCCACCGGCGGTGCAGCCGGCCAGAAAAAGAAAAAGTAGAAAAAAGACGCATCCCCGCAGATTTCGCATAGCCCGGCCCTCCTCATCGGTTGTGGTCATGAATCCTGCACTCGATTATAGAAGGATTGCCGCCGGGATTCAAGGAAAGGATTGCTGAAGTGTTACGATCATTGACTCACTATGTGCGAAGTGCTATATTGCCCTCCATCATCGGACTTCCATCTCCGCCCCTTCTCTCAGGAGCATTCCATGGGACTTTCACGAAGGGATTTTCTGAAGCTCTCCGGATCGACCGTTGCCGCAGGATCCTTGGCCGGTCTTGCGCCGGTTACTGCGGAAGGGAATGAACGGGAAAACCGGACCGACGGTGCGGTGGTGACCACCTCCATCTGCCCCTACTGTGCCGTGGGATGTGGCATGCTGGTCTACACGAAGGCCGGTCGCGTCGTCCAGATCGAAGGGGATCCGGACCACCCCGTCAGTCGCGGGACCCTCTGCCCCAAGGGGGCCTCCCTCATCCAGATCGTCAACAATCCAAAACGGGTCCAAAAACCGATGTACCGCGCCCCCGGCGCCGATGCCTGGCGGGAGGTGGAGTGGGACTGGGCGCTGGAGGAGATTGCCAAGCGGGTCAAGAAGAGCCGCGATGCCACCTTCGTTGAGCGGAATTCAGAAGGGCGCACCGTCAACCGCTGCGAGGGGATCGCCCATGTGGGGAGCGCCGCCCTCGACAACGAGGAGTGCTACCTCCTTCAAAAGTGGCTCCGGTCGATCGGGCTCATCTACCTCGAACACCAGGCCCGGATATGACACTCTGCAACGGTAGCGGCTCTGGCAGAGTCGTTCGGCAGAGGGGCGATGACGAACCACTGGATCGACATCCGAAATGCCGATGTCATCCTCGTAATGGGAAGCAACCCCGCGGAGAATCACCCCGTTTCTTTCCACTGGGTCCAAGAGGCCCAGGACAAAGGCGCGACCCTGGTCAGCGTCGATCCCCGCTTTACCCGGACCTCGGCAAAGGCCGATCTCTATGCGCCGCTTAGGTCCGGCTCGGATATCGCCTTCATCGGCGGGATGATCCGCTACATCCTCGAGCATGATCTCTACCATCGCGACTACGTCCGGTCTTACACCAATGCCTCTTTTCTGCTGAACGCCGATTTCAAGATGCCCGGCGAACTGGACGGGATCTTTTCCGGCTACGATCCGGAAAAGCGAAGCTACGACCGGTCGGCTTGGGCCTTCGAAAAAGACGATGCGGGGGAGATCCGCAACGACCCGACTCTGACCGATTCCCGCTGCGTTCTCCAGCTTCTGAAGAAACACTATGGCCGCTACGATCTTGACCGGGTCGCTTCGATCACCGGGACGCCGAAGGAGAAGATCGAGGCGGTCTATAAGACCTTTGCCTCTACGGGCCGTTCAGACCGTGCCGGAACGATCATGTATGCAATGGGGTGGACCCAGCATACCGTGGGGACCCAGAACATCCGGGCTATGGCAATCGTTCAACTCTTGCTGGGGAATATCGGCCGCGCCGGCGGCGGAGTGAATGCCCTGCGGGGGGAGAGCAACGTCCAGGGCTCCACCGATCACTGCCTCCTCTTTCACATCCTGCCGGGCTATCTCAAGGTCCCCCGGGCCTCCGAAGAGAGCCTCGCCGCCTACCACGAACGGTACACGCCGAAGACGTCGGAAGCGCGGAGTGCCAACTGGTGGGGCAACTACCCGAAATATTCGGTAAGCCTTCTCAAGGCGATGTATGGCGAGGTGGCAACGAAGGAGAAGGACTTCGCCTATTCGTTCCTTCCGAAACTTGACGATGGGCAAAACGCATCGTGGCTCATGATCTTCGATGAGATGCTCAAGGGGAAGTTCCAGGGCTTTTTCGCCTGGGGACAGAACCCCGCCTGTTCCGGATCGAATGCCAACAAGACCCGGAAGGCCCTGGGGCAACTCGACTGGATGGTTAATATCAATCTCTTTGACAACGAAACGGGCTCCTTCTGGCGTGGGCCGGGAATGAACCCCGCCGAGATTCAAACGGAGGTCTTCTTCCTCCCCTGCGCCTCGTCGGTGGAAAAGGAGGGGAGCATCACCAACTCGGGACGCTGGGCCCAGTGGCGCTACCGTGCCGTGGAGCCGGTGGGCGAGTCAAGACCTGACGCCGAGATTATTAATGAACTCCATGCCCGGGTGCGTGCCCTCTACGCGAAGGAGGGTGGCGCCTTCCCCGATCCGATCGTCAAACTCGCCTGGGACTACGGTCCGAAGGACGGGGCAGGAAAGGTGACGAAGATCGAGATTGACCGGGTGGCCCGGGAGATCAACGGGACCTTCCTGGAGGATCGGGAGATCAAGGGGAAACGCTACCGCAAAGGGACGCAGGTGCCGAGTTTTGCCTTCCTTCAGGAGGATGGTTCCACCGCCTCGGGCAACTGGCTCTACTGCGGCTCCTACACGGAAGCGGGGAACATGATGGCCCGGCGATCCAAGGAGGATCCCACGGGGCTCGGTCTTTATCCCGGTTGGGCCTGGTGCTGGCCCGTGAACCGGCGGATCCTCTACAACCGGGCCTCCGTCGACGAGTATGGCCGTCCCTGGGACCGGAAACGCTCCGTCATCTCCTGGAATGGGGGAAAGTGGATGGGCGATGTCCCCGACGGTGGCTGGCCTCCTTTGAAGAACCCTGACGGCACGGAGAACCCGGCGTCGAAGAAGGCCTTTATCATGAAACCGGATGGCGTGGCCCACATCTTTGGCCCGGGACGTGCGGACGGCCCTTTCCCGGAACACTACGAGCCGTTGGAGTGCCCCATCCAGGAGAACCCCCTCTCGAAGAGCCACCGGATCAATCCGACGGTGAAGCTCTTTTTCGGGAAGGAGGGCGGCTCCCCTGAGGACATCTTCACCTCCTGCGATATCCGTTATCCCTTTGTGGCCACTACCTACCGGGTAACAGAGCACTGGCAGACGGGGGTGATGACCCGGCATCAGCCCTGGTTGTTGGAGATGGTTCCGGAACTCTTCGTGGAGATGAGCCGGGAACTGGCCCGGGAACTGGGGATCAAAAACGGAGAGCACGTCCGGGTCTCCTCGGCCCGGGGGGCGGTGACTGCCTCGGCCCTGGTGACGACCCGCTTTCGTCCTTTCAAGATCCTCGGGACTACCGTTCACCAGGTGGGGCTCCCCTACCACTTCGGTTGGCAGTACCCCGAAGACGGAAGTAGCGGCGACAGCGCGAATCTGCTGACACCGACCATCGGCGATGCGAATACGATGATCCCGGAGACGAAGGCGTTCATGGTGAATGTGGAGAAGTTATAAAAGCATCTCTCGCAAAGATCGCGGAGGACGCAGAGAAAATATATCGAAAATAAAGTCAAAAACGGCAAGCATTCACCATGAAGTTCTTGAAGGACATGAAGAAGGACAATCAAAGTAAAAGCATTTAACCACGGGGGAGCACAGGGAAATCAAAATCGATAGATTCCCCCCTTTGCGAAAAGGGGGGTAGGGGGGATTTGAAAAGTCAAAATCAATCAACCACGGAGAAAACCAAAAACCTGACTCTCGCAGAGAACGCCAAGGCCGCCAAGCAAAAACAGAAAGGGTTTTTGCCCTTGATATCTTGTTTCCTTTCTTCGCGGCCTTTGCGTGCTTTGCGAGAAAATGATCCGTTTTTTTTTACGAATGGCTGATCGTTGAACTGAGGGAGTTCCCATGCCCAAGGGAGTCCTGGTCGATCTGACCCGGTGTATCGGCTGCCGGGGGTGCCAGGTGGCCTGCAAAGAGTGGAATGAACGGTCGGTGAAGAAGACCGCGATGAAGGGGAACTTCACCAATCCGCCGAAGCTCAACTCCGAGTGCTTCACCCACATCCGTTTCTACGAGGAGGCGGGGGAGGAAAGCCCGGTCTGGAGTTTCGTGAAGGACCAGTGTCTCCACTGCAAGAAGCCGGCTTGCGCCTCGGCCTGCCCCGTGGGGGCGCTGGAGAAGACGAAGACCGGTCCCGTGGTCTATCACTTCGACCGCTGTATCGGCTGTCGATACTGCATGCTCGCCTGTCCCTTCCAGATTCCCAAGTACCAGTGGGAGAGTCGCTGGCCCTGGGTGGAGAAGTGCACTTTCTGCTCCGAGCGGATCAAGACCTCCCAGGTCCCCGCCTGCATCAAGACCTGCCCCACGGGGACGATGTACTACGACGAATATGAAAAGGTCGTCGCCGAGGCAAAGAGTCGGCTGGCGGCGCACCCGCAGAAGTATGTCCCCTATATTTACGGGCTGAACGAGGCGGGGGGAACGTCGTGGATCTATCTTTCCGGTGTCCCCTTCAGTAAGATTGGTTTTCTGAAGGTTGAAGACAGGGTTCTTCCGGAACTCACTTGGGCTTCCCTTCACGAGATTCCTTTTTCGGTGACGGGGGTGGCAGCCCTCCTCGCTGGGATCGCCTGGTTTCGGAATCGAGGATCGAAGGATGAATAGGAAAGAAAATATTCCCTTCTTCACAACGGGAACGAAGATCATCACCCTCATCTTCCTGGTTGGTGCCGCTGCTATAGCCTACCGGATGTTCGCAGGGCTGGGTGCTGCAACCCATCTGAGCGACGAATTCCCCTGGGGGATCTGGGTCGCCGTGGACATTCTCGTCGGTGTGGCCCTGGCCGCCGGGGGATTCACCATCACCGCCCTCGTCTATGTCTTCAACCTGAAGAATTACAAGGCGATTGCCCGACCCGCGGTACTCACGGCCCTGCTCGGCTACCTGATGCTGATCTGCGGGGTGATCGTGGATATCGGGAAACCGGCGGCTTTCTGGCACCCCCTCGTCATGTGGCAGGTGCATTCGGTCCTCTTCGAGGTCATTGTCTGCATTATCCTCTATACCTCGGTACTGACTCTTGAGTTCGGTCCGGCCATTCTCGACGGGATCGGATTACGGGGTCTCGCCCACGTTTTGCAGAAGAAACCGGTAGTCTTTTTCCTGGTGATCGCCGGGATCACCCTCTCCTATCACCACCAATCCTCCCTGGGCGGCCTTTTCCTGATCGTTCCCGATAAGCTCCACCCCCTCTGGTATTCGCCCTTGTTGCCAAAGCTCTTTTTCCTCTCCGCCGTAGCTGCAGGGATCGCCATGGTCTCTCTCGAGAGTCTCATTGCCTCCCGCGTGTTCCAGCGGGAAAGAGAAGTGGAGATCCTCCAAGGGCTGGCCCGTTGGACGGCAGGAGCATTATTCGTCTATCTTGCCCTTCGTTTCGGTGATCTGGTCTATCGGGAAAAACTCCCCTATCTCTTTGACGGGAGCGGGGCGAGTCACCTCTTCTGGTTCGAGATCGCAGTGGGGTTCCTCTTCCCCATGGTGTTGCTTTACGTCCGGCGCAGAGGCTCGGCCAAGCAGATCTTTGCCGGTCAGGTTCTTGTCATCCTCGGACTTTTCTTAAATCGTTTTGATACCAATTTTCTGAGCCAACTCCCCCACGGCGGGGTCTATTTCCCCTCCTGGATGGAGATCGCCATTACCCTTGGTCTGATTGCCCTGGCCGTTCTCCTCTACCGTCTGGCTGTTCTCAACCTGGAGGTTTTCACGCCGGTCCAGAAACGGTTTCCTCAATGAGGTTTTCTCAGGGTGGGGTCGGCTCCATTCTGAACGGGGAATCATGAAACAGATTTGTGTTGCCTTGATTTTTCTTCTCTGCTTCTCCTTCTCCGCTTTTGCCCTCGAGGGGCGGGTTGCCGTTCCCCTAAGTGATTCTCCCCTGCGAGGTTCCAACAGTGCCTCCGTAACGATCATCGAATTTCTCGATTTCCAGTGACCCCACTGCCGGGCGGTCGGTCCGACCGTCGAGCGGCTCTTGAAGGAGTTCCCGGGGAAGATCCGTTTCGCCGTGAAAAACTTCCCCTACAAATACCGGGACTATGCCCACCTTGCGGCGGAGGCCCTCCTGGCCGCCGGCGCCCAGGGGAACTACTGGGAGATGCACGACATTCTCCTGAAAGGTTCCCCCTTCCTCGGCCCGAAGAGCCTGAAAGAATATGCCGAAGAACTCGGGCTGGATACGAACCGTTTTGAAAACGACCTGGAACGGGGCCGCTACCACGATCGTGTCGATGAAGATCTCCGCCTTGCCGAATCCCTCGGGATCTACAACACCCCCACCTTCTTCATCAACGGTCGGCGGGTCATCGGGAACCGTTCCTATGAATATCTCAAGGCGATTATCGAAGAGGAGTTGCGTTATGCGAATGCGAAAGAACCGGGCTGTCTTCCCTGTCATCGTCCTCTTGTGGAGCCTTCTCCTTCCGGTGACGGCTCCGGCCGGTGAGACCCCATCCCTTCTCCCTCTTCCGGAGAGAGCGGAAGGCTCCCTGAATCGTGATGCCGTCGAACTGGGGAAGACCCTCTTCTTTGACCGGCGCCTCTCCGGGGATGGGACCATGAGCTGCGCCACCTGTCATATCCCGGCGCTTGCCTTTACCGACGGACAGGCCATTGCCCTGAGTTACCCCACGACGAAGAGTTTCCGGAATACACCCACGCTGATGAACGTCGCCGGCCTGCATGTTTTGTTTTATGACGGCCGTGCGGGAAGCCTTGAGGAGCAGGCGGTAGGTCCCATTGTCTCCCCTTTTGAAATGAACCAGGATCTCGATTTCCTCGAAGAGGAGCTTTCCTCCGTTCCCGCCTACCGGGAGTCCTTCCGGACCGTCTTCGGGAAGGGGGGAATTACCCGGGATCGTATCACAGGGGCTCTGGCGGCTTTCGAGAGGACCTTGATCTCCCGGAAGACTCCCCTCGACCGCTACCTTCAGGGAGAAAAGACGGCGCTCTCGGAGGCAGCCCTCCGGGGGCTTGCAATCTTTCAAGGAAAAGGAAAGTGTCTCCGCTGCCATTCCGGTCCCCTCCTGACGGATGAGAAATTCTATCCCCTCCTCGTCCCCGAAAAAAGGGGAGAGGCAAGGGACCCCGCCGTGGCAGTGAGTCTCCGTTATCTGGCAAAGAAGATGGGTGTGAAGGGAGAGGAAGCGCTCGACGTAGATCCCGGGCGGTTTTCCGTGTCACAGAAAAAGGAGGATTTCCGGGCCTTTCGGACGCCGCCCCTGCGGGAGGTTGCCCGGACCGCTCCCTACATGCACAACGGGGCCTTTGGAACATTAGAAGAGGTGATCGATTTTTTTGATCAGGGGGGAGGTGCTGGGAATACCGTTCTTTCGCCTCTGGGCCTGACGGAGCAGGAAAAATCCGACCTGGCCGTATTTATGCGGGAAGGGCTCACGGGGGAGGTGATCATGCTCCCTCCCCCGAAGCTTCCTTGATGGTGTGATTCAGATTGAGGTTGTCTTACGGCTGACTGCTGATTGCTGACAGCCTTTTAATAGGTCCACCCCACATGGGCGCCAGCGGTGAAGTTGCTGTAATTCTCCCCGTCCCCGTCAAACCCTTCCGTAAGCTTGTATTTGGCGTCGATCCCGACAAAGAGGCTCCCCAGGGTATAGTTGATGTCGAAGAATCCCTGCCCCCCGAAGATCCAGTCGTGATCGCTGTCGAGGATTGTCAGCCCGGTCGCGGAAGCCGAGGCCTCGGCGTCGATATAGTTCAATGAGAGCCCCGTGCCGATAGCGAGGTTCAGGTTGGACCCCAGATCGAAGAGCCATTTTGCGTTCAGTTCCACGGGGATGTACTTGAACTCGGAATTGACCTTGATGGCAGTCCCCGTAGACTTGTCGGTGACGGAGCTGTCCACCTTGGCATAACCGACCTCCGAGCCGAGGTAGAGGCGGGCGGCCTTTTTCACCCTCCAGTAGGCCTCCAGTCCCACGTAGGTCCCGTTGTCCACATCAAAGTCCTTTAGATCCCCGTCGCTGAACCGGATGTAGTCGACCTTGACTCCTCCCTGTGCTTTCCCCAGCAGGGCGTCGTTTTCCGCTGCTGCGGCAATGGGCAGAAGCAGAATTATAATGGCGATGATTGCAGTCACTTTTTCCTTCATTCTTTCCTCCTTTTTGATTGGATGCTAAAGATTCCCCCATGGCTTGAATAAAGATGGATTATGCTGAAAATGTCGTATTTTTAATCCGAATCCATCCGGTGAGTCAACCAAAAAATCTGTGATAACCCATGTTAAGGCCGCCTTTCATGGAAAGAACAATGTATCGATTCCCATACAAACATTGTTTCCTGCCGTGGGTGGAGACCTACATTTTGCACAGTGAAAGTTTTCACAGTTTTTCAGTAGAACATGGAAAGCTCATTAGAAACAAAAGGTTGGACTCGTTGTGCCTGTTCTTGGCATCAGCATTGCATTATTCCTGCGTACATAATGGCCTTTCTATAAGGAGAAAAGGATGGAATCACATATTCTGGTAGTTGATGATGAAGCCACAATCCGTTTTGCCGTAACCCATGCCTTGGAACGTGCGGGTTACCGGGTGAGTCAGGCCGGAGATGGTGAAGAGGCGTTGCAGATGACTCTCCGGGCTGAGGGGCGGGGCAGACCCTTTGACCTGATTCTGACGGACATCCAGATGCCGAAGATGAGCGGACTGGAACTGATCCGCACCCTCAAGGCAAAGGGGGTCAGGACTCCCTATATGGTATTGTCGGGTCTTCGGGACAATGAGATGATCCGGGAACTCTGCGCCGACGGATGTTCCGGTTTTTTACCGAAGCCATACAGCTTGATGGAACTGGTCGACCGGGTCGATCTCGTCCTTCAAGAACGTCGATATGATCATTCTGAACCTCCCTGCAAGATGTCCTTCTCGAAGATCCTTTCCTAGAACAGACGCTGTATTTTTGTGAGGTGTCAGGTCTTGACATTAGACATTACGTATAACATCCCGAAATCATCTTCGAGTAAAAGCATGCCGATAAATG
>CAYQVN010000026.1:0-11021 GCA_964420895.1 uncultured Nitrospirota bacterium
CTGGGAGGAGGGATGCGCATCGCCTTCACACTCCCCATCAGCCAACGGAAGATCTTGCCGGAGATCTCCGGCAGGGAGCCGGTCGCGGGAGATCAGAAAGTTGCCGGCTGACACCGGGCAGCACAAAGGAGAAAAGCATGAACCAGAAAATCCTGATCGTCGATGACGAACCCCATATCTGCCGATCCCTGGAATTCAAACTGGGCACGGTGGGGAAGATGGATGTCCTGACCGCAATCGACGGAGAGCAAGCCATGGCACTGATCGAGGAGGAACATCCCTGTCTCGTCTTCCTCGACGTAATGCTCCCGAAAAAAGACGGCTATGAAGTCTGCCGCTGGATCAAGGACCATCCCGATCTTGCCGAGACCCACGTCATCATGCTCTCCGCCCGGGGCCAGCGGGATGAGATCAGCCACGGGATCGACTGCGGCGCCGACGAATACATGACCAAGCCCTTCGATCCGAAAGCCGTCCTGAAACGGGCCCGGGAGATCGTGGCCGCCCAATCAAAATAATCCGGGACGGTTTCCCGACTAACGTTTCCAGAACTCCGGCAGGAAGAGAACGAGGACGGTGTAGATTTCCAAGCGGCCGATCAGCATGCAGAAGATCAGGACCCATTTCCCCAGAGCGGGGATAAAGTAGAAATGCTCTGACGGCCCAACAATCCCGAGGCCGGGGCCGACATTGGCAAGGCAAGTCAAAACGGATGTGAAAGAGGTTACCATATCCAACCCCAACATCCCCATAATGACCGACCCAACTACAAAAAAGAAAATAAAGAGAAAGACATATCCCCAGATGCTCTCGATGATCTCCCGGTTTACGACTTTGCCTCGCAGCTTTACGGGAACAACGGCATGGGGGTGTATAATCCGGTAAAGTTGACAGTAGCCCTGTTTGATCAAGATCTGTACCCGGACGATTTTCATCCCACCGCCGGTGGAGCCGGCCATGCCACCGAAAAACATGAGCAACACCAGGATCAGCTGTGAAGCATGGGGCCAGATCTCGAAGTCTGCCGTCGCATAGCCGGTGGTCGTCATGATGGAAACCACCTGGAACGCACCAAATCGCAGGGCGGATCCGACTTCATGATAGACCTCATCGTAAAGATTCCAGCTCACCACCAACACAGAGAAAAAGAGGATGCCGAGATAGAAGTGGAACTCCGTATCCTTATAAAACCCGCGAAAGTCCCCCAACAGAAACCGGTAATGGAGGGCAAAGTTGATTCCGGCCAGGACCATGAAGACAATGATCACCCCATCGATGTAGGCACTATCATAAGCGCCGACACTTCGATTCATGGGGGAGAATCCGCCCGTGGCCAGTGTCGTAAAGGTATGATTGACCGCATCAAAGAGGCTCATGCCGCCGAACATGAGAAGAATAATCTCAAGAAAGCTGAAGAGAAGATAGACCAACCAGAGGGTCTTGGCCGTATCCTTGATCCGTGGGGAGATCTTGTCGGTCTCGGGTCCCGGCACCTCGGCCCGGAACAACTGCATCCCCCCCACGCCCAGAAGCGGCAGGATGGCGATGGAAAGAAGAATAATCCCCATCCCCCCCAACCACTGCGTCATGCTCCGCCAGAAGAGGATCCCCTTCGGCAGCCCCTCGATCTGCATCAGGACCGTGGAACCGGTCGTTGTAAAACCGGACATGGCTTCGAAGTATGCATCGACAAAAGTGGGAAAGGTCCCGGCAAAGAGATAGGGCAGCGCCCCGGCAAGTGCGGCAAGAAGCCAACCGAGCGTAACGATCGTGAATCCTTCCCGGTGGCCCAATTCGCCCTGTTGCCGAATTCCCAGGACAACCCCCGCAAACCCGACCGCCTCGGTCATTATGACGGCATATAAAAAAGCCCGCCAACTCTCTTCATGATAGAAGAGGGAAACCGCGAGGGGCGCCAACATGATCAATCCCAGCAGGATCAGGAGTGCCCCGGAAACCTGAAGGATCAGACGAAATCGCATGATGGGTCCTCAAATCAAAAGAATTCAAGCTTTACGGCAAGTGCCTTTTCCACTTTTTTCACCGACCGGGAGAGATAAAAGATCACAACTTTGTCATCGGGCAGGATAATATCCTCTCCCCCCGGGATGATCACCTCTCCTCCCCGGACGATGGCGCCGATAATGGCGTCTTTGGGAAACTTGATCTTTTTCAGAGGTTTATTGACAATGGCAGAGGTCGGCAAGGCCTGAACTTCCATGGCCTCTGCCTCATCCTCCCGGAGCGTATTGACGGAAAGGACTTTCCCTTTCCGGATAAAACGCAGAATCGCTCCTGCCGTGGTGATGCGGGGACTGATGGCAGCGTCAATCCCGATGGAAGAAGCGATGGGAATGTATTCCGAGCGGTTTACAATCGTGGCCACCTTTTTGGCTCCGAGACGCCGGGCCAGAAGAGAGATCAGCATATTGTCTTCATCGTCGTCGGAGACGGCAATAAAAACATCGGTATTGGAAATATTCTCTTCCTGCAGGAGGGATACATCGCTGGCATCACCGTGGAGGATCACCGTCTCGTTTAATTCCTCCGTCAGGAAATGACACCGTTCCTCGCTGATCTCAATCAGTTTGACTTTGGTCTCTGTTTTTTCAAGATGCTTGGCCAGGTTCAAACCGATCCGACCGCCCCCCATAATCATCACATTCTTGATCTTCTCTGAAGACTTCCCCAACAGACGGAAGAGATGGTTATATTCTCCTGTCCGGGCCATGACAAAGATCCGGTCCCCCACTCTCAGCGGGGTTTCCCCCCGGGGGATCAACACCCCGTCGTTACGTAAGATGGCGACAATGAGGTGTGGTTCTTCCTCAACGGAAAGGGGAAGATCCTTCAACTGGATATTTTTGGCCGGTGAATTCGCGTCAACATCCAGCCCGATCAACTGCACCTTACCGTCGGCAAACTCAATGAGATCCGATGCTGCCGGGACCTTCAGAAGCCGGATGATTTTATTGGCCACCTCCAGTTCAGGACTGATCGTGAAGTCGATTCCCAGATGCTCCTTTCCCAGCAAATCGGCGTTCTCTGCATAGGCGGGATTCCGGATGCGGGCAATTTTAGTGGGGATCCCGAACTGGACACCGGCGAGGAGACAAGAGATCATGTTGACCTCATCAATATTGGTAACGGCCACCAGCATGTCTGCGCCATGTGCGCCGGCACTCTCCAGCACGTCCGGGTTGCTTCCCTGCCCGAGAACGGCATTGACATCTAGGGTCTCCCTCAATTTCCGGATTTTCTCTTCATTGGAATCAATGACAATCACATCGAGGTTTTCCCGGGCAAGCCAGCGCGCCGTATGATATCCGACTTCACCGGCGCCGATAATCAACACCCTCATCTGTGCCTCCCAGTTCTGGAATAAACGAGATCGGAATATGATCTTGAAATATTTTTCTCCGTCCCCTATCCCCTCTGTTTTTTGAAGTTAATCCGACGCAGTCACGCACCTTGCAGGACCCACTTTTCATTTCTCTCTGGTGGTTGCGTTACCCTCCCTGTCCGAGGATTCCAGCTTCCGAACAAAAAGTTTGTAAATCCTCCTTGCATCAGCCAGTTCAACCTTGAACATCAAATCCCCAATAGTGAACCGTTCCCCCTCCTGGGGCACCCGTCGCAAATAGTGAAGGATATAACCACTTAAGGTCCGATAACCGTTTCGGGGAATCGACAGATGGAGCGCATCCTGCAAAACGTCTAAATCAACCCGGGTATCGACGAGATATTCCTTGCGGCCGATTTCCCGGAAGAGCTGGTCTTTCAGATCGAACTCATCTTCAATCTCTCCGAAGATCTCCTCCAGCAGATCTTCCATGGTCACAATCCCCGAGGCCTTTCCGGCAGGATCACGGACCACTGCCATGACGATCCCCAACCGCTGCAAGGTGCGAAAGAGATCACGGATCAGAGTTTCTTCCGAAACAAAGAAGGGCTGCCGGCAGCACTCTTCCACCGGTGCGTCGAGTCCCCGTTGACTGAAGAGGTCGAGGGCATGCAAAACACCCACAATCTCCTTTTTCTCCTTCCGATAGACCGGAAGACGTGTAAATCCACTTTCACGAATCTTCTCAATAGCCCGGGAGATCTTCTCCGTCTCTTCAACAGCCACCACCGGATCGAGGGGGACATAAACATCGCGGACACGGATCTCGCTGAAATCGATGATCTTCCGGATGATACGGACCTCTTCCCTGCGCAGGGTCTCACTCCCCCGGACAAAGCGGCGGATCCACTCCAGATCCTCGTCTTCCACAAAGGGGGTTTCCTCTTTTCCCTTCAAGCCGGAAACCGTCCGTACTGTTTCGAAAAACCGGAGGGTCAGGTTGATCACAAAACGAAGTGAAGACATACAGACTGCAAGGGGCCGGGCGACGCGCAGGGCCGTCTCCTCGGGACGGTCCGAGAAAATCACCCGGGGAAGGATTTCTGCAAATACAATGAGCAGCGTCAGGAGGAGGAAAAAACCCGGAAGGAGGAGCAGACCGGGCGCCCCGCCGCTGAGACGAAAGAGGAGCAGAAAAAAGAAGGTCGTACTGACACCCACGGAGGATACCGAGCCGACGAGCAGGGTCTGGGAAATCCGCTGCGGATCGGAGAGCATCTTCAACAAAGGCAGGATCCCCGGCCCCTTCTCCTTCTGATCCAGGAGCAGCAGTTTGTCGGAGACCACCAGGGCACTCTCGGCAACGGCGAAAAACGCCTCCCCCGCGAATCCGGCCAGCCCCCCCATCAAATAAAAAAGATTCAGCAACATGCTCTTTTACGTCTCCCCGGCAGAAGGTTCTTCCTCTGTCGGCACGGAGTTGAGTCGGGTCACCATCAATTCCAGCACCCGGACTTTCCGGATCCGGTAGACGACGATCTCCAGCCCCTCGTAACGAATCCGCTCCCCCCATTTGGGGAAGTGCCCCAGTTGATCCACGACAAACCCCCCCACGGTTTCATAGTCCTCACTGTCGATGGAGACCTGGAAGAGGGCGTTAAAATCCTCCAGAGGCAGCATCGCCGAAACACGGCAGGTCCGGTCGGAGATCTTTTTCACCGGCCGTTCTTCCTCATCAGCCTCATCCTGAAGTTCCCCCACAATCTCTTCCAGCAGGTCCTCCAGGCAGACCAGTCCTTCCACACCACCGAACTCATCCACGACCATGGCAATGTGGACGTTCTGTTTCTTGAAATCACGGAGCAGCTCGCTGACCCGTTTGGTCTCAGGAATATGTAACGCCGGATGGAGGAGTTCTTCCAGCCGATGTCGCTCCGGCCCGTCATTTCCAACCATCAGGGACAATAAATCCTTGGCATAGAGGATCCCCACAATATGATCCAGATCCCCCTCGTAAACAGGGATGCGGGAATAGCGGGAGGTGCGCAGCTGCTCCATGACGTTTTGCACATCCTCTGCCAGGTCGACACAAAACATATCAGGCCGCGGCGTCATCACTTCTTTGACCAGCGTTTCCTGGAACTCCATGACGTTCTGGATCATCTCCCGTTCATACATCTCGGGTCCCTCTTCCGGCACGGGGATCACTCGATGAATGAAATCCCGGTCCTGAATCGTAGGGAGTTCCCCGCCCCCGGTCCCCCGGAGCAGAAAGAATGAGAGCTTCTCCAAGACAATCCGAAAAGGTGTGACAACATGAAAAAGGAATTTTAACAGGAAGGCAACATGACGGATATAGAAAAACTCCCGTCCCTGCACCAGAGCACGGGGAAGAACCCTGCCGACGGAAAGGTAGAGGACCAGGAGGCCGAAAAGTGCCACGATCCGGGGCAGTGGCCGCTGAAAGGCCGTCAGGGTTAACATCACCAGAAGGATCTGAAAAAACAGGTGCAGGATCAATAGTGTCAGAAGGGTACGCCGGGGTTTCTCACTCAGGAAAAGCAGGGCTTCCGCTCCCTTGCCGGTCGGGAGGGACAAGACCTCCTTGCGATCCAGGGAAGAAAACGCCTTCTTCGAACCGGAGAGGAAGGCGGAAAACAAGAGGAAGCCGAGGGTGAATAGAATGTATGGAAATAAGGGGATGTCCAAACGGGTCCAACCTCAATAAGGACAATTTCAGAATCGATGAATCTTCCCTCTTGCCGAAGCAATCATTCAATTATTCTATCTACATATATATCATGGGAACCGAATCATTTCAAGCGCTTCGCTTCCAGGTCCCGACTCGGGGCAAAGCAAAAAATCCTCACCAGGACAGGAAGGACACGAAGAAAAGCAAAACCAAAAACTTTCAGACAGGATGAACAGGATTGACAGGATCTGAGAAAAAACGACTTGTCACGACATCGTGTTCGTCCCAGACGAATGGAAGCGCCGGGGTTTTCCCCCTCTGATTTGGGGTGCGACCCATTACTCAACCTGAAACATTTTTACCAGAAAATCACGATAGAGGGACGGGAAAACTTTGAGAAGTTCCCTCTTCAGCGACCGGTACCCCTGTTCGCCGGCAATCAATTTTGCCAGGAGTTCCTGGATCCCCGCCTTGTCTCCAGCGAGATGGATCAGACGGGAGGAGACGCGGGGATCAAAAAAGGTCCGCACATAGGAAGCCGCCTGACGCAGTTCCGGTACGATCCTTTTCCGGCAGATCTTTTCATAAACCCCGATCTTTCCTTTCTGAAAGGCCTCGGCAAAGATGCCGGCGGACTGGAAGGCGTAATAGATCCCCTCGCCCGTCACCGGGTCAACCAGACCTGACGCATCCCCGATCAAGGCCCAGTTTTCCCCGCAGATGCGGTTCGCCTTCAACCCCTGCCGGGTCAGTGTCGGGATCAACGCCCCGTATGCTTTCCGGGACCTCTGCAGCAGGGCCGGATCATAGCGATGCAGAAAACGGTCGAGATGAGCGAACAGTTCCCGGCCCGAGGTCTCACCCACCCGGGCGCCGATCCCGACCGAGAGATGTCCTTTTCGCGGAAAAATCCAGAGGTAACCGGAGATCCCCTCCTGAAAGCCAATCACCAGTTCTTCCTCCATCCCGCCTTCGATCCAGTAGCCAACAGCCATCGTGGAGTCTTTCCCGGTCAATCGAGCAGATAAACGACTGCGCACCCGGCTGTTGACCCCATCGGCACCGACGAGGAAATCGGCCTCAGCCTCTCCCTCCCCGGACGTAAGCCTCCACCCCTTCCCCGCAGGGTCGATCCCGGTAACCCGCTGCCGGGAAAGGCGGGCACCGGCCTCTTCCGCCCGCTGGAGAAGAAACTGTCCCAGAGCGCGCCTGGAAGCAATGTGTACCGGCTCAGGAAAAGGGACGACGCAACGAGTACCGTTAGCCGCCTCCATAAGCATCCGGTTAACCGAAAAACAGTCCGCCCGGAAATCGTTGAGGAAAGGGAAATCCCTAAAATTGCGGAAGGTGATCCCCCCACCGCAGGGCTTCTCCCAGGGCGCCTTGGGATCGAAAAGAAGGACCTCATGCCCCTGATTCCGCAGGAGCATTGCTGCATAGCATCCGGAAATCCCAGCACCGACGATTGCAACCCGCATCAAACCTCCACAGTGCATCATTCACGATGAACCTGGAAAGGAGTATAACATACCGAGGCAAACGGTTCATCTTCCATTTCCTTCTCTCTTAATCGTAATCACACTTTGCTTCTGGTTTCATCATTCAGGCAATGGGCGTGAGGATTAAGATTAAGATTAGGAGGTAGAGACTCCAGACAACCCTTTCCCCGTCAAAAAAAACAACACCGACAAAGAAATGTCCTCCCTGGGGCCGGTTAGTTTTTTACAAAACTATTGAAAAACATAAGGTTACACACTACGACCCATTTGGCATGGTCTTTGCTTATATACCATTTGAGTCAAAAATGTGGACCCTGAAGCAGGAGTAGACCATGAGTCAAGGCGTCGCCATTGAGAAGAAAATCGATTCACCCGGCCTCCCCCAGGGGGACAGCACCCTCCCCTACGATCCCGGATACTATGAAGAGAAGATTAAACGACTGGAAAGAGAGGTCCGGGCTCTTCGCCCCTACAAGAAGATGGCCGTTATCGACCACCTGACCCATATCTTCAACCGGCGCTACTTCGATAACCGGCTGGAAGAAGAGATCGCACGCATGTCCCGTCAAGGATTTCCCTTCTGTGTGGCCATCGTCGACCTGGACCATTTCAAGAGGATCAACGACACCCATGGTCATCAGGTGGGAGATCAGGTTCTTCGCATGTTTGCAAAATTTCTGAAGAAAAATCTCAGGAGGGTGGATGTGGTCTGCCGCATCGGCGGTGAGGAATTTGCCGTCATCATGCCCGACACGGATATCACGGCAGGGCTTGCGATCATGGAGCGAATCCTGCAGCAACTGCTGCTACAGCCCCTGTCGATTCCTTCTCATTCCTCTGTGGATGTCAGTTTCAGTTGCGGAATCGTCTCCAACTGTCAATCCTTCATGAAGAACGGCGAGATCCTTGAGGTGGCTGACCAGGCCCTCTACGAAGCAAAACGGAACGGCAGAAGCCAGGTCATGGCCCGTTGTTGTTAACTCATGAGGCCCGATTCGTAAATACGGTGGCATTTGAGTGCCGCACTATTTGCGAACAGGCCCCCTTACGAAGAATTCTTCCGCTTCCGAAAAATCTCCCCATCGAGAACCGCCATGCGAAGGGCCTTCAGGTAAGGAGGATGCTGAAAGAGCGTCTCCATCCGGGGTGCATCTCCGGCAACTTCCTTGAGGGCCGCAAACCGTTCCGGAAAATCACAATCGGCAAAGCATGAGACAACATAGGAATCCTTCAGAAACCGGGGACAATCTCCACAGATCCGGCGCCGATTCTCACAGAGTTCGATAAAACGGTGAAGATAAGTGTCATATTCCTTGAGCATTACCTTTTTTTCACCGAAGGGTTTTTTACTCCCGATCCCGTGAGACTTATCAGTCACAATCTCTTCAATCTCCTGCAGCAATTTTAGGGACGTTGCATCGCCGGTCTTCTCCCAGGCCCGGATCTGTTCCTGAATCCAGGGAACATGGAAAAACGCAGGCCCCCCTTCCTTCAAGAGGGCCGCCACGGCACGAAGATTCCCTTGCTCAAACTCTTCCTGCCAGCAAGAGGAGATCTCCTCCACCTTTTCATAGAATTTCGGATCCTCCTCGGTATAGAACTTTTCCCGGGAGATCCCTCGAAAGGGAAACCTGAAATTATCCGTATCACCTGACATCGTAAACATCTCCAAGAAGCAATTCCCCCCTCCCACTACCCGAAGGTCGCCATAGTAGAAATATGATAAACCTTTTCAAAGAAAATCCCAAGATAAAGAACCGGAAAAACCGATAAAACCAGAAGGAAATGATACAAAGGTGTCACAACCAGATTCTGCGGCAAATCGTGTTCCGGCTGTTCCATATACATCGCCTTGACCACCCGCATATAATAAAAGAGGGACACCACGCTGTTAAGCACCCCCACCAGGGCCAGAAGGTAGAGATTTTCAGCGATCACCGCCTTGAAGAGGAAAAACTTGCCCACAAAACCGGCTGTGGGGGGAAGACCAGCCAGAGAGACAAGAAAGATCACCATCGTCACCGCCGGTAGCGGCAGGCGGTTGCCGATTCCCCGGTAGCTGGCAAGATCGGAATCGTGAAGCAGATTTTCCAGGGCGAGGACCACGATGAAAGCTCCCAGGTTCATCACCATGTAGACCAGGAGGTAAAAAAGGATGGCGCTGCGCCCTTCGGGACTGACCACCGCCATTCCCATGAGGAGATACCCGGCATGGCCGATGCTGGAGTAGGCCAGCATCCGCTTCACATTCTCCTGACGCAGGGCCGTATAATTCCCGATGGTCATCGTCGCGATGGAGAGGACTTCCATGAGTTGCCTCCAGTCGACCTGGAAATCCTGCCCAAAAGTCACCAGGAAAAAACGGATTAAAACGGCAAAGCCGGCAGCCTTGGGCCCGACCGAGAAGAAGGCCGTCGCTACCGTCGGCGCCCCCTCATAAACATCGGGTGACCACATATGGAAGGGAACGGCGGCGATCTTATAGAGCATCCCCGCCGAGATCATCAGAAGGATCACCGTAACGGGCACGATCCCTGTACGGGCGCTCATCAGAAAATCGTGAATCCTCTCGATTTGAAGTGACCCGGTCAACCCGTAGAGAAGGGACATCCCGTAGATCATGATCCCCGTGGTAAAGGCGCCGTAGATGACGTACTTGATCCCCGACTCACTCGACCGGGGATCCCCCCGCAGGTATCCCGCCAGCACATAGGAGACGATACTGATCATCTCGAAAGAGAGGAGAATCATCAACAGGTGGGTACTGGAAGAGAGAAAAAACATCCCGAAACAGACCGCCACGGTGAGGATGTAATACTCCCCTTCGTTCTGTTTCTCAATTTCTTTGGAACGGACTGCCATCAGAAGAGCAACGGCGGTCGTCACGAGAAAAATCCACTGGAAAAAGATGGAGAAGGAATCGATGACCATCATGCCGGAAAAGATGCGGACCGGTCCTGCAAGGAGAACCGCCGCCCCTTCCCGGACCAGACTCCAACCGACGACGGAAAGTCCCACAATCCCGAGGGGAACGATCCACTTCTTCCGCTCTCTTGGCAGGCACTGGTCCGCCGCGAGCATCACCATGATCACACCGAAGAGAAGGATCTCCGGTACGAGACGTTGCACATCGAGAATGTTTTGTTGCAGCAAAGACATAGGGTTGTCCTGTCTATATTTTTCCTATCCTGTTCATCCTGTCGTATAGGTTTGTTTTTGATTTTGGTTTTTATCCATTATCTTTTCCCCGTGTTCCCCGTGGTTATAAGATTTTCTCTTTTGCCTTTGATCTTTCCATTTCCATGTTTCGCTTTTCTCTGTGTCTGCGGTGAATGCTTTAGATCTTTCCCAATTTCTATTTTCTAATTTCTAATTCCCATCCCCTCCCTACTGACTCCCCAGAATAAACCCGACGAGTTGCGTCACCGAAGAGTCCATCAATCGGATCAAGGGCATGGGGTAAACACCAAAGACAATGACGGCAATC
>CAYQVN010000026.1:11121-13145 GCA_964420895.1 uncultured Nitrospirota bacterium
GTCCATCAATCGGATCAAGGGCATGGGGTAAACACCAAAGACAATGACGGCAATCCCCAGGGGCACGAGGGTAAAGATCTCCCGTCCGTTGATCTCGGCCATCTTCTCATATTTCGGATTCAGAGGACCGAGAAAGACTTTCTGCAACATCCTGAGGAGATAGGCCGCCGTAATCACCACACCGAAGGCGGCGATAATTGTCAGGGTCTGAAAATTCACAAAATTCCAGACCGAACCGGCATGGGAGGCGATCTCCGACCGAAAGGAGCCAAGGAATACGAAGATCTCCGAGACAAACCCCGAAAGGCCCGGAAGTCCCATGGAAGCAAATGTAGCCAGGATCATCACCCCCATGTACCGGGGCACGACCGCCCCGATCCCGCCGAAACCTTCGATTTCCCGGTGATGGGCCCGGTCGTAGACAACGCCGACAAGTAAAAACATCATGGCCGTGGCCGTGCCATGATTAAACATCTGCATCACGGCCCCGAGCATGCTTGCCTCCCGCAGTGCGGCGATCCCGAGCATGACGTAACCCATGTGGGAGACGGAGGAGTAGGCTACCAGTTTTTTCAGGTCCTTCTGCGCCATGGCACAAAAGGCGCCATAGAGGATACTGATCACCCCGAGGATTCCGACGGGCACGGCGAAATAGATCGCCGCTTGAGGGAAGATGGCATAGCAAATCCGAAGCAACCCGTATCCCCCCATCTTGAGGAGGACCCCCGCCAGGATCACGCTGACCGCCGTGGGTGCCTCCACATGGGCATCGGGGAGCCAGGTATGAAAGGGCCAGACGGGGATCTTGATGGCAAAGCCGATAAAGAGGGCAGCAAAGACGATCAGGGGGAACTGGAAACCGAGGATGGGATCGGCCGCCTCAAACTGTTTGTAGTTCGCCGCCATTGCGATCAGATCGAAGGAATGATGTCCATCAATGTTCGAGTAGAAATACATGGCCAGCATGGCCAGGAGCATGAGGACCGAGCCCGCAAGGGTATAAAGAAAAAATTTGATCGCTGCATACTCCTTCCGCGGTCCGCCCCAGATCCCGATGAGAAAATACATGGGGAGGAGCATGAGTTCCCAGAAGACATAAAAGAGGAAAAAGTCGAGGGCACAGAAAACCCCGATCATTCCCGTCTCCAGGAGCATCATCAGGGCAAAGTACCCTTTCACCTGCTTCTCGATCCCCCAGGAAGCCACTACGGCGATAAAAGAGATCAACGCCGTCAGAATCAAAAGGGAGGCCGAAAGGCCATCGATCCCCATGTAGTATTCAATATGGAACATGGGGATCCAGGAGTAGCGCTCCACAAAGGCCAGTGAGCCATTGTCTCGATAGGCGAAAAAGATATAGCAGGCAAGCAGGAAGGGGACAAGGGATCCCACAACACCCGTCCAGCGGATCAGGTTCTTCTTCCCTCCGGGCAGACCGAGAAGAACCACCATGACCAGGAGGGGAAAGAAGGTCATCCATGACAAGCAGTGTTCCATCAGCATTTCAGGTTTTCTCCCTTTAGATAATTTCCCGCTTCATCAGCTCTTTTCCGGAGAATCCGGGGATTATTACATCACTCCGATGATCACATAAAGACAAAGGGCCAGGATCCCGAGGAAAACATACCCCTGAATCTGACCGGTCTGGAGGCGACTGAACTCCCGCCCCAATCTCTGGGAAGAGGTCGCCGTCAACGTTACCAGACCGTCAATCACGGTCCGGTCGAAGAAACCGACAAACCGACCCGTCCACTCACCGCTGCAGCCGACGGCATTTACCAACCCGTCGATCACCTGGCGGTCGAACCAGAAGACGGCCCGATTCCAGCGATGCAGTCCACGGACGATCACACCATTATAGAAATGATCAAAGTACCAGAGGTTCTCCAGGAATGAGGCCACAACAATCATCCGGCGCCGAACCGCCGAAGCCTGGATCCACCCCTTGAAATAGATCATCCAGGCCAGAAGAATCCCGAAAGCCGCCGCCGACATGGAGAGAAGACTCACCCTTTGATGGGCTG
>CAYQVN010000027.1:0-12999 GCA_964420895.1 uncultured Nitrospirota bacterium
AACAGTAACTTATTATCCCTATCTTTTTAGTAAAGTTAAAAATACACGAAGGGAAAAGTGGTGTCAAGCAATTTATGCAAGAAATTTTATAGGATTATCTCATCCAAAGGACGTTTTGGGACATGATGCGTGCCCGCTTCGTCACGCCAGTAGCGGATGTCCCCCTCCGTCCCGACTTCCTCGAGAACTACTTTCTCCTTCGGTTTGCCGAGGGCCAGGACCAGAAGAACCCTGTAGATATCGGGGATATCAAGGGATGCCCGCAATTTCTCCCGCTGGACCGAACCGATCATGCAGCCGCCGAACCCCTTCTCCACGGCCCCCAAAAGAATCGTCTGAGCAGCAATGCCGTGATCGCACCCGAAATCCTTGACGATCGTCGTATCGCCGAGAATAACGATATAGGCAGCCGGCCTCTCCCCCG
Source organism: uncultured Nitrospirota bacterium (assembly GCA_964420895.1). Taxonomy (GTDB): domain Bacteria; phylum CG2-30-53-67; class CG2-30-53-67; order CG2-30-53-67; family CG2-30-53-67; genus JAADIO01. The sequence goes on from CAYQVN010000027.1 coordinate 425, forward strand.
CCTTCGGCCCCTTCCAGTCTTTCAGATAGCCGGCCCAGGCGAGATGGGGAAAAATGAGGGCGTTCTGCTCCGGATCACAGGAAGGAATATATTTCAGGGGTTGCAGATTCGCCGCCGCCGCGGAATGCCGTGCCAGATCGACCAGTTCCCGCAGGGTCTCCATGGAAAGGGATACGTCTTCATCAAAACGGCGATAGCTTCTATTCCGCAGAACAATATCCTTGAACATACTTCCTCCCCAGTTCTATCAGATGGATTGCAAGATATATTGCACGATCATACCCGAGAGAACCGACTCAGGCAAGCCTGTGATTTCAATAAGTCCTTAGACTCTAGCAGGGACGGTTCTGAATTTCATTTGTTATATCAAAGAGTTACAGATCATCATTTTAATTCTGCTGTAACCATATGATTTCATGGGCGTTTTGCAGAACCGTCCCCAAATGATTATATCCAAATAATTCCAGTTTCCTGAAACAGTATCAAATCTGTTCCTAGGCAAAATATATTGCATCAGTTAGTAGTAATATGATACATAACATTGTAAACTATTTGAATTCACCATAATATTCAAAGACAAACAACAAAGAGGAGGGGGATATGAAGAATCTCAGGAGAGAACAGGGCAATACAAATTACTATCGCGTAATTCCATTTTGCTTAATCTTTATTATCTTCCTATCGTTATCTACTGCAAAAGCAGAAACATTCATCTATTTCGACAGCCAAACGGGAGACTATATTGGGGGAGGAATTCAACAGACTTTTACAACAAATGACGGGGTGTTTTCTGCTTCACGCAATTATGACAACGGTGTAAATATCACCTTCCATGGTGATGACTATTGGCACCTCGAGTTTGTTGCGCCATTCGAAGCTGAATTGACTCCCGGAGTTTATGAAAATGCAACAAGATTTCCTTTCCAGTCCCCCACCAAACCGGGGCTTTCTATTTCAGGTGCGGGTCGCGGTTGCAATACACTGACAGGACGTTTTGAAGTCTTGGAAGTTGTTTATGATCCCAGTGGGAATGTGCAAAGTTTTGCAGCGGATTTTGAACAGCATTGCGAAGGCGGACCGGCCGCACTCTTCGGCGTCGTGCGTTATAATTCCCAGAATGTCCCTGCCGGTTTTGATCAGGATCTCGATGGCGTGATCGATGTCGCCGACAATTGTCCAAGTACTGCAAATTCGGGTCAGGAAGACATAGATCTTGACGGGATCGGTGATGTTTGTGACCCCTTCCCGGAATCTGCAGACAATTTAGGAACCTGTCTTGATCAGTATGACAATATAGTTCAGGACTATTCCAGCCTACTGGAAGAAAACGCTGCCCTTCTGGAGGCACTTGCAGATGAAGATCAAGATGGTGTGTTAAACTCTCATGACCGGTGCCCTGCAACTCCGCATGAAACCCCCGTCGACCTGTCGGGATGTTCCTTGAACGATTTCTGCGCTCAATGGACCAAGTTCCTTGAATGTTTTCGTGCAGACTGGATGAATGACGAACCTCTCCGCCCCAAAGATTGCCGTTGGCTTTTCGGTAAGTGCCAAGCAAAATAATCTTTGCAGCAATTGTTGGAGGGCATGCATCTTGATATCTTTACATTCCACCAAACTTCATGGCATGTTTTTTCTGATCGCCATTACTTGTGCTTTCTGCGGCTGCATATCTGCCGCTATCCCGTCACTGATAGAAAAGAATCCCCGGGATTGAGGGACGTTCTTCAGATTATAAGATTCTTGCGAGAAACAGCCCCAAGCGCTGCAGACCACGTTATTGCAAGGGAGATGGGTGGGAAAAAAGTTGCAGAGGAAAAGCGGTATACTCTCTCTGACGAATAGAAACTTATAATCTGAAGTACGTCCCCTATGCTACCAAGGACATCTGTAATCTTTTGGGGTGAATATATTAGAGATTTCTCTTGACTTTTGATTTTAAAAATTTTAAAATGCTAAATTTGAATACGGATGATTTTATTTCGGATTCAAAGGTTTTGTAATTGTTAGATTAAGGAGATGGAATCCAAAGGCAAACCGTATCCCCCGCCACAGATTGAGCCTGCGCGTTTCTTGCGGATTCACCCGAAAATATCGACAAAATCGGTAACGCCATCAAGGGTTGGTGGCGTTTGGGCAATACACATTGTCATGACATTGAGCGACATAAAGGATGCAGGAAGATGAAACGATCAGACCAGAACAAGTTACGCAACATCGGGATCAGCGCACACATCGATTCAGGAAAAACCACCCTGACGGAACGAATCCTTTTCTATACAAACCGGATTCACGCCATCCATGACGTCAAAGGAAAAGACGGCGTGGGGGCTACCATGGACTCCATGGAACTGGAAAAGGAACGGGGCATCACCATCGCCTCCGCCGCCACTTACTGCGAATGGAAGGACAGTTTCATCAATATCATCGACACCCCGGGACACGTGGACTTTACTATCGAAGTGGAACGGGCCCTGCGCGTCCTGGATGGCGCCGTCCTCGTCCTCTGCTCCGTCGGGGGAGTGCAATCCCAGTCGATCACCGTTGATCGTCAGATGCGGCGATACAACGTCCCCCGCCTCGCTTTCATCAACAAGTGTGATCGGTCCGGCGCCAACCCCATGCGGGTGATAACCCAACTGCGGGAGAAACTGGGACACAATGCCGTGGCCATGCAGATTCCTATCGGACTGGAAGCCGACCTGCAGGGTGTCGTTGATCTGGTGACGATGCAGGCCTGCTATTTTGATGGAGACAATGGGGAAAACCTTCGTATCGAAGAGATCCCGGCGGAACTGAAGGAGGAGGCAGCACAAAAACGGGAAGAGATGCTCGATGCCGTTTCCATGTTTTCCGATGAACTGACCGAGGCGATTCTCGAAGAGAATGTCACGGAAGATCTGGTTCACGAGGCCATCCGTAAAGGAACGCTTTCGCTCGAACTGACACCGGTCTTTATTGGTTCTGCCTACAAGAACAAGGGAGTCCAGAGCCTGCTCGACGCCGTCCTTCAGTATCTTCCCAACCCCGAAGAAATTACCAACACGGCCCTCGACCTCGACCGGGACGAAGCGGAAGTTACCCTCAGTTCTTCCGAAGAGGATCCGACGGTTGCCCTGGCCTTTAAACTCGAAGACGGCCGTTACGGACAGCTCACTTATATCCGGATCTACCAGGGCAAGGTTGTCAAAGGGGATACTCTTTACAATACGCGGAGCGGGAAAAAGATCAAGGTCGGTCGGCTGGTCCGGATGCACGCCGACAACATGGAAGATATCGAAGTGGCCTTCAGCGGCGACATCGTCGCGCTCTTCGGTGTCGACTGCTCTTCGGGCGATACCTTCACCGCCCAGGAATTGAATTACACCATGACCTCCATGCATGTTCCGGCGCCGGTGATCAGTCTGACGGTAACGCCGGAGGACAACAAGTCTCAGGTCAATATGTCCAAGGCACTCAATCGTTTCACCAAGGAAGACCCGACGTTCCGCACCTATGTGGATCAGGAAAGCGGAGAAACGATTATTTCCGGGATGGGAGAACTTCATCTGGATGTCTATATCGAACGGATGCGGCGTGAATACAGTGCCATTGTGGAAACCGGCATGCCACAGGTCGCTTATCGGGAAACCATCTCCAAGCGGTCCGATTTCAACTATACCCATAAGAAACAGACCGGAGGGTCCGGACAGTACGGCCGCGTAGCCGGGTTCATGGAGCCTTATCCCGACGGCGATTATAACTTTATCGACGAGATCAAGGGGGGCGCCATTCCGACGGAGTTCATCCCCTCCTGCGACAAGGGATTCAATGGGTGTATGGCAAAGGGGCGCCTCATCGGATTTCCCATCTCCGGAATTCAGATCACCATCAATGACGGGAATTCCCATTCCGTCGACTCTTCCGACGTTGCTTTCCAGCAGGCCGCCCGCGGGGCGTTCCTGGAAGCTTATGCCAAGGCCAAACCGGTGATCCTGGAACCGATCATGAAGGTCGCTGTGGAAGGTCCCTCGGAATTTCAGGGTTCCATCCTCAGCACCCTGAACCAGCGACGGGGCATGATTTCCGGTGTAACGGAAGATGGAAATTTCTCCGTTGTGGAAGCAGAGGTCCCGCTGGCCGAGATGTTCGGATACTCTACGGTGCTTCGCTCTGCCACGCAGGGAAAAGCGGAGTTCACCATGGAATTTGCACGCTACAAGCAGGTCCCGCAGAGCATTGCAGAAGAACTGGTGAAAGAATATTCCGAGCAGAAGAAAACCGCTTAAGACTCACTTTGCCGCTCTTTCTTTTTTCTGAAATTACCTCGTCTGAGGATTCCTGACAGTGGAGACCGGACGATGCTAAAACAGGAGTTTACCTTGAAAAGTCCGATGAGAATCTTGCAAAAAGCAACACAGGGGGGACTGGGTAAAGGCAACCTCGGTGTCTTCATGGCCCGGGCAGGCGTCGGGAAAACGGCCTGTTTGATCCATGTGGCGCTGGACAGTCTTTTCAAAAACCAGAAGGCCGTCCATGTGGGGATTGGGGAGTCGGTGGAGGAGATTCAGGTTTGGTACCGTGAGATCCTTTCCGACCTCTGTTCCAGTTTCAACATTGACGACCCTAAAAAGATCTCTGAGGAACTTGAACGACAACGGATTATTCTATCCTACACCCCGGAGACTTTTACGGTCCGAAAGCTTGCCCGGGACCTGGAGGACCTCTCCAAAGACGGGGGGTTCCTTCCGGAGATCCTGCTGATCGACGGTTTCGACTTTCAAAAGGAGGATGCCGGTTGGGATACGCTGGCGGCCTTTGAACATTTCGCCAAAGACCTTTCCCTGGAAATCTGGTTTTCGGCCCGGACACACCGGGAATCGCACGTGATCAACGAAAGGGGCATCCCCTCTCCCTGCCATGAGGTGGACGACCTCTTTTCCGTAATCATCTTCCTGGAACCCCGGGATGATTCCATCCACCTGAAACTCCTCAAGGATCATGAGCATCCGGTACAGCAGGATCTGCCGATCCGCCTGAATCCAAATACCCTCCTTCTGATGGACGAATAAACACCTTTTGAAGGTTGCAATCCCTGTTCAATACAGGTATGATTGACCCACTTTCATTCAAAGGAAAAGGAACTATTTTGAAAAACGAAAACAACCCCACCTGCCCACATTGTAGCCAAACCATGGAAGAATACCAGATGCCGGATCTTCATTTCGCCGACGCCCTTGGCTGGGGGAGCAATTTTCTCTGGGTTTGCACCAATGATGAATGTTCCCTCTTCGTCAATGGCTGGAAAAACATGGCGGAAAAACATGGACAGTTGGCCTCCTTTCGCTACATGATTCAGCCCGACTCCGGTGAAGCCGGTGTCATTCCGGCTTTCAACGCAAATGTTTTTGACGTTCTGATGGAAGAACGGAGAAAATTCCGGGACAGCTCCGACAACAACAATCTCCTCTGAGACCAGAGTCGATCATTTCCGGTCCCGGAGTTAACAACGGGGCCTTCCCCCCACGGAAGAAAAAAGACAAAATTCTTCATTTTTTTCCTAAAGTTTTCTACAGCATTGCCGATAAGGAATCAGAGAAAGGACAGAGTGCAAGGCAGCACTTAATGTTTACCATGAAGGTAATATCTTAACATTTTGTTTTTGTTAGATTTTACTTGATGGGAGAAAAAATGAAGATATCCTCTTCAGACCAGATCCACGGCAGTGAGTCCCTGAAGCGAAAGTCCGAAACCCAGGGAATTGAACAGCCATCTGCCAAAGGACCGGAAAGCAAGGAGATCAAGAATCACCTGCAGGGAGACCGGATTGAGATCTCCGGCCAGGCCAGGGAGATCCTGCAGGCATCGGAAATCGTCCGGATGACCCCGGATATCCGGGCCTCCAAGGTCGAGGAGATCAAACGGGCCGTCGACAACGGCCTCTATCAGGTCGACAGCGATAAAACCGCCGGGCGCATCCTGGATCAGATGAAGGAAGAAATGCCCGGTATGTAGAACGTCCTGTTGGTCTCAGGGCACATAGCGGATTGTCCGCAGGAGGATCGGGAGTAGATCGGAGGTGAGACATCATGATTGATGGATTGCACGCCGCCTACTCAGGGCTGGTTGCCCATGGAAGAAAGGTCAGTGTCAGCGCAAACAACATTGCCAACGCTGAATCGAAGGACTTCAAGAAAAGTCGCCTCGTCTTTGAAGCCGGCAGTGAAGGAGGCGTAACCTCCCAGGTTGAGCAGGTCAATCCCGAAGAGGTTTTCACACAACCGGTAGAGGGGAACAACAGCACCGAGGGTTTCAATGACGTAGATCTCGGGGAAGAGATCTTCGAAATGTCCATTGCCCAGCGTGACTTCGAGGCCAATGCCGCTTCATTGCGAACCCAGGAAGAAACCATCGGGACACTGCTCGACATCATGGCATAAACAAGAAAAAAAGCCGGGGAATCATCCCCGGCTTTTTTGATGTCAAACGACACAATTTAGAAACCCTTGTGCATGCTGTGGTGCGGCAAAAAAGTTTTATCTCCCCTGCCTCAATTCCAGAACATCCTGCTCCGGTTCCCCGGACTGCACCCCTCCCAGATTGCTGATCTCCTGAAGAATATCGTGTCGCGGTGTGTATTGATTCTCCAGAAGAATCACCTGTTTGCCCTTCCGGTTCTCCACATTGATTACCAGGGGGCCCTGGAGGTTCGCTGTCAATGTTTTCGGCTCACGGTAGATCGTTACGATACAAAGGACCAGCGCTTCGGTCTCCTCCGTAATGCCGATCGGTTCGACTTCCTGTTGCATCAACGTGACACGGTAATCGGGATGAAAGACCTGCGGCTCCAACGTCAAAAAGGTAACCGAGGGATCATCGAGGGACTGCATCCAACGGAAAGGACGGTTCTCCTCCTTGTCCAGGATGATAAATTCTTTGAGATGTTTCATCCCCACCAGACCTGACGGGAAGGTCAGAATCTTCTCATCTTCGATTTCAATCTCGCCGAACATTTTTGTCTGGATAATCAAGAGGTTCTCCTCTCCTCATATTATTCCGGTTTCTGTTTATGTCGGTTCAGAAATTCCGCCACATCCCGGGCTTCTTCCAGGTCCCCGGCAGCGGCCCGGAGATTCTCTTCCTGGATTTGACGGTAGATTTCACCACGGTAGACGGAGACAGAGGCCGGCGCTTCAATCCCGATTCGCACCTGCTTCCCTTTGATCTCCTTGATGACAATACGGATTTCATCATCCAGAAAAATATCTTGGCCCAACTTCCTTGTCAAGACCAGCATGGGGACCTCACGATCCTTCCCGACGGGTGTCCGGGAAAAGCTAATTTAGAAAATTCAATAAATTCGTCTGCAGGATTTTCGCCGAAGAGGCCATCACGGCCTGCATGGCCATCTCCTGTTTCGTAAAATTCATAATGGCCTCGGCCATATCCACATCTTCCGTATCGGAGATCAGCGCCGTCGTATCAAGATTGATCTGCTCAAGGGCGGTCGAAGCGCCTTCGAGGTTATTGATCCGATATCCCGTGATGGACCAGGCGGACATGATCTGTTCTTCCGCCGCGTCGAGATTGCCAATTCCATCCTGAATCCCGGCAAGATCATTGCCGGACAACGCCGTCTCAAGATCCGTCAGGGTCTGGAAGAGATCAACCCCCCCGGCCGAACCCAGCACCGTGTCCCCAGGGAAATTCAGGGTGATCGTGCTGTTTTTTCCGATGCGGATCTCCATCTCTCCGCTGTCTCCGGAATAGGTCCCGCTGCTGTCATAGGGGGGCGAGGAGACATCATAACCGCCGAAAATATATTCTTCCCCCACCTGGGTGTTCGCCAAGCTCACCAACTGCGACTTGATGGTCGCAATACTACTGGCCATGTTATTCAATTCCGCCGATGATTTACTTCCGCTCGCACCCTGAAGTGCGATCTCTTTGGCGGAAACCCGGAGATCATTGATCAGGTTCAGCGTCGATTCCGTCTGATTTAAAAAGGTCGTCCCGTGGGTAATGTTCTCCTGGTATTGCCCAAGACGAGAAAGATCAGAACGGTAACGGGTCACCCGCCCGGCACCGTTGGGATCGTCGGAAGGACGGTTGATCCTCTTCCCCGACGATACCTGCTCGTTGGCGTCCTGATAGGCGGCGGAATTCTGATTCAAATAACGCATGGCCATGTTGTAGATCTGACTGTTGGAAACGCGCATCCTCTACCTCGTAATTAACGTCCCAGGTTGACCAGGGTGTCCATCAATTCCATGGCAACATTAAACATCCTGGCCGCAGCATTGTAGGCATTCTGAAACTTGATCAGATTGACCGACTCCTCATCGATGGAAACGCCGGAAATCCCATCGCGAAGGTTCGTCAGTTCCTGAATGGAAAGATCATAGATATTTTCATCCGTCTGTGCCTGTCCGGTTGCATAGCCGACATCGGCCACGAGAAAGCTGTAGGCCTCCGCAAAGGTGTCCGTGCCGACATTCATGGTATCGCTGTAGATCAGGTTTCCGATGGTCAGTGCGTTCCGGTTGTCTCCTTCCCCACTGACCGAAGTGGGATCTTCCGTGGCCGCAGCGACCTTGTCCGTCGAAGCGGTCACGGCGCTGTTCAGGGAAATCCCCTGGGCCATACCGGTTTTATTAATTCCGACGGAGAAGACATCGCCACTGGCCGGGGCGGAACCCCCGTCGGTGATGACCACCGTGATCCCGGGGATATCAGTGATATTAGCCCCCGTGGTATAACTGGCGCCGGATGTCACCGTCGCCCCGGTCGTGGTGTTCACCACGTCATAGGCAGAAGACGAGGTAAACCGGATTTCATAATCGTCGGCCGTCAAGGCGGCGGGATCGCTGATCGTACCGGTATTGATGGAGGCACCGCCGGTATTATCACTGTCGGCTGCGCTCGTCAGGGAAACCTGTGTAAAAAATAGATTATTCGTGGTGCCGTCAAGACCATACCCCCCATAATGGACCTTGTTCACCTCGATGGCGATCCGTGCCGCCAGGTCGTTTAAGGTGTCCAGATAGCTCCCCACATGATCGTCCCGGGCTTCGATATAGCCGCCCAGTTTGCCTCCACTGATCCGGCTTGTAATGTCGGTGGTCTGGCCCGTCGTATCCACAAGGTTCACGACTCTGCCGCTGCTGCTGTTCGTAACAGAAAGTGAATTATAGGAGGCCCCCTGGACCAGGGAGATTCCACCGGGAAGAACAATCGAAACCATCCCGTCATCCATCTCCAGGGCATGAATGCCGACCTGATTAGAAAGCTGTTGTGTCAGAAGATCCCGCCTGTCACGCAGGTCGTTGGCATTTTCTCCTCCTGCTTCGATCGACTGAATCTGTACATTCAGATCCGTAATTTTCGACGACAAGTCGTTAATCTGATCCACGGCGCTCGAGATGGAACGGTCCGCCTCCTCTTTGACGCCGTTGACATGCTCATAGACCCGGGTAAACTCCGAGACCATATTGTTCCCGCTCTGCACGACACCGGTCCGTTCCGCAGAACTTTCCGGCCGGCCGGCAAGACTTTCCCAGGCATTGAAAAATTCACTGATTGCATCCCCCAACCCTCCGCCGGTCGATTCATTAAAGACCATTTCCGTGGCGGTGAGTGTTGCATTCTTTGCACTGGCGCTCCCATAATATTGCATCTGAAGATTGATCTGATTGGTCGTAAAATTGTCGTGGGTCCGTTCGATATGGGAGACCATGACCCCCGTTCCGAGCTGTCCGGCCGTCCCGAGGGAAACGGGATCGGTGGTCTCGATCACGGCGGACTGTTTCGAATAACCGGGAGTATTGACATTGGCAATATTGTGTGAACTCACTTCCAGAGCCACCTGCTGGCTCTGAAGTGATTTCAAGCTGGTATCGAGTATCCCGAGTATCGAGCCCATAAAGACCTTTCCTCCCTAAGCCTGCTGATTGACGCGACGCTGTGATTCCTGTCTTGTCTCGATCTGCCCGTCCGGGCTGTACACCGGTTGAAAGGAGGGATGCTGGAGAATCGACAGGGAGCCGCGGATAAATTCCAGGGAGGTTCCCACAAGACCTTCATTCATCTTCACCAGGTTATGGACGGTCGTAAGGAGTTCACGCAGCTCCCCCTGACAGGCGGAAAGCTGTACCGTGCAGTTGCTGCCGGAGGCCTGTATGATGCGGGATAATGGAGGATCTTCCTCAGAGATACCGCAGAGGGAACAGATTTTTTCCACCAGGGTTTGCCGGCTCTCTTCAAGAAGTTTGCTTTTCAGATAAACCGTTTCTTTTCTCTTTTCCACCTCCTCGATCACGTCCAGATCCGCCAGGATGAGCCCTTTCTGCTCCTCCTGAAGGAGATCGATGAGGGAACGGTAAATCTGAACCTCTTCCTGCAAAACCTCAAGAAGCGCCTCGAAATTTTCCACCTTGTTCATGGGGGCCTCCCCGGCCGGATAGGGTTTCGTACGGCAGAAATGCCTCTTCTGCCCCGGAAGTACACTGTAAGTCATTCTCTTTTCATCTCTTTTCATAGCCCACCTGCTCCATCCTCTTGCAAAAACTTACTGATTCCTTATCGGCAGATCGTCACCAAAACTTTATCTCTCGACAGGAATATCCTCTCACACCGGTCCATCAGATCGATTCCGCCGTCTGGGGACGGACATATCGTGAAGGATTGACGGTAATTCCGGATTTTCGCACCTCAAAATGGAGATGGGGTCCCGTGGAGCGACCGGTATGGCCGACACGTCCGATGACCTCCCCCTTTCGGACGCGCTCCCCTTCCCTGCGATCATTACGCTCATTGTGGGCGTAGACCGTTTCCACTCCGTCGGCATGACGCAGAATCATCACCTTTCCATAGCCCCGCATCTTCCCGCTGAAAACCACCTCTCCGTCACCGGCCGCTCGTACCGGCGATCCGGCAGGAAGGGCAATGTCGATCCCGTCATGCCATTTTCGCTCTCCCGTAAAAGGGTCATGGCGCCACCCGTAACCGGAAGAAATCCGGGCCGAAAGGGTAAGGCCGAAATCCTTTTCCGAATGGAACGTCCCCGGCAGTACCGGTGTACTGTCGGTCGGCGGTTTTGAGACCTCTCCGTTGCGTTGTTCCAGCTGACGGGAGATCATATCGGCCAGACCGAGCCCTCCCTGCTGGGAGAGTTCGTGGGCGATTTGTTCGTCCATCATGGATCGATAAACATTCTCAGCCTTCCGGTTTCCCAGGAGGTCCGATTCCATCACCGTATCGCGCATCTTTTTGATCATATAGGTCAGCAGGAAAGATTCGAATTCCTGGCCCGCTTTGAGGGCTTCCTGTTTTTCTTTGGAATGGGACGAAACTCCGGCCAGGGTCTTTTCGATTCTTTCCGCTTTCTCGAGGAATCCCGACTGTTCGAACCCTCTCTGTAGTGGAGAGGTATTCTGCATAAATGCTCCCGATTTAAATGATCTGCAGGTCCGCCTGCAGGGCCCCCGCCGCCTTGATGGCCTGAAAAATAGCAATCAGGTCCGAGGGAGACACACCGATGGAATTCAACCCCCGCACGACCTCACCGATACTGACACCGCTGGGTACGATCATGAGTTTGCGATTTTCCTCCGAGACACTGACATCCGTATCCGGCACCGCCACGGTCTCCCCTGCGCCCAGGGCCCGGGGTTGTGAAACCCCGATCCGCTCCTTGATCTCAATACTGAGATTCCCGTGGGAAATGGCGACCGTAGAAATCCGGACATGTTCTCCCATGACAACCGTCCCGGTCCGTTCATTCAGGACGACACGGGCAAAGGTGTCGGGCGTTACATCAATCGCTTCAAGGCGGGAAATAAAAGAGACCGGATTCTCCTGAAAGGCCTCGGGCACCGTCACTTCCAGGGTCCCCCCATCGAGGGCACTGGCCGTCTGCGGTCCAAAAAACTGATTCACCGCTTCTGCAATCCGGTTTGCCGTACTGAAATCCGGGGTACGCAGGGCCGCATACATCCGCCCCTGATGGAAGATCGCCATCGGCACCTCTCGCTCGACCAATGCCCCACCGGAGATGACCCCGACGGTAGGATGGTTCTTCTGAACGCCTCCACCGGAAGCTCCGCCGAAGGAAAAACCGCCGACCGAGATCTCGCCCTGCGCCACAGCATAAACCCTGCCGTCCGGTCCTTTCAACGGCGTCATCAGAAGAGTCCCCCCCCGCAGGCTTTCAGCATTACCGATGGAGGAAATCTTAACATCCAGTTTATTACCGTTTCGGGCAAAGGGTGGAAGAGTCGTTGTCACCATGACGGAGGCGACATTCTCCGCCTTGATCGCTCCGACATCGGCAGGATTCACCGTCACCCCCAGACGCTGGAGCATACTGGCCAGACTCTGGTTCGTAAAAATTGTGGAGGTATCGTCACCGGTCCCGTCGAGGCCGATGACCAATCCATAGCCGATCAACTGATTGTCCCGGACCCCTTCGATATTCACCAGGTCCTTGATTCGCGCACCGAAAGCAAGTCCCGGCAGCATCACCAGGCCCAACAGCCAGAGCATCCATACTTTGAGAGGTCGGATCATCATTTCTCTCCCTGAACATTTTTGACGGT
>CAYQVN010000028.1:0-3415 GCA_964420895.1 uncultured Nitrospirota bacterium
TTGCGCTTGGGGTTGGGGATCTCTTTTCTCATTCACGGTTTTCCGAAGATGCTCGGTGGTGCGGAGAAGTGGTCGGCCCTGGGCGGCGCCATGGAAACCTTGGGAATCACCTTTTTCCCCGCCTTCTGGGGTTTCATGGCAGCGCTCTCTGAAACCTTGGGCGGGGCACTCCTCATCCTGGGGGTTTACTTCCGGACGGCATGCCTTTTTCTGGCGATAACCATGGCCATCGCCTTACAGATGCATTTGAGCAAAGGCGATCCCTTTGCCGTCTATTCTCATGCCCTGGAAGATGGAATTGTTTTTCTGGCTCTGCTGTTGATAGGACCGGGGAAATATGTGCTGAAGAAATGATTCACCACCCCTCATGGGGAGAGGAGAATCATTTCATGAGATAGAAGATCCCGGAAAGGGATTCATTTTTCACGGCTTGGAAGACTTTCCGTAACACCCCTTCGGCCACATAGTCCAACCAGCGGGGACCGTCCTTTTTTTCATAAATCAAACGGGGTTCTCCCTCGATTTCGGACAACTCGGCCAGCAGATCGACGGCATCCTGAAAGGATCCGAGTTGATCCACCAGTCCGAGCCCCAGCGCCTGTCGCCCGGAGAAAATGCTGCCGTTGGCAATCTGTTTCACCTTCTCCACATCCATTTTGCGGCCCTTGGCGACATCCTCGACAAACTGCATGTAGACATCATCAATAACGCTCTGGATCAACTGACGCTCCCGCTCGCTCATGGGACGGGTAATATTTCCGACATCCTTGAACTCCCCGCTTTTGATGACATAACTGTCGACCCCGATCTTGTCGAGGAGTTCCCGGATATTGGTCATCTCCATAATCACACCGATACTACCGGTCAGACTGCCGGGGTTGGAGATAATCCGATCTGCAGCGGAAGCCACATAATAGGCTCCTGAGGCGGCTACATTCCCGAAAGAGGCAACCACCTTTTTTCCTCCCGACTCGTGAATCTTCCGGATTTCGGAATAGATCTCCTGGGACGGCGCCACAGCACCGCCGGGACTGTCGATGCGCAGGAGAATTCCCTTCACGTTACGGTCATCAACAAAGCGCTTCAGGTTTTCAAGAATATGTTTGGAGTCAAGGATCACCCCCTTGATTTCGAGAACACCGATCTTGTCGCCGCTCAAAGAGACAGGACGTGCGGCATCTCGACCCAGGAGTGAGGTCAGCAGATAAACCGACAAAAAGGCAAAGAGGCCCAAACCAAATAGGAGAAGAAAAAATCTTGCCGGAGAGGAACTGCGGAAATCAGCCATCGTTGCACCTCCCTTCAAAGAGACGCAATCGCTTCGAGTTCTTCAATGAAACCATGCAGGGAAAATAGCTCAGGGATCCTGACAAGGACCCCTGAGCTGACGAGTTACTTTTTTTGTTCAAGAATCGTGAGCAGAAAGATCAGGAAGGATCAGACGTTTCCTGTTCCTCATCGGAGGTCTCCTCAGCCTGAGTAGTCTCCTCGGTCTGAGTAGTCTTCTCTTCGGTCTGAGTAGTCTCTTCGGTCACCGGCGCTCCCGGTTGATCGGCGATCAGATCACCCATCTTCGTCCGCATCGATTCCTGCTCGCTCAGGTACTGATTCAGGTCTTCCTCTTCCAGACCTTCGAGATACTTTTTAATGGAGAGGCCGATCTTACGCTCTTCCTGATCAATTTTGGAGACGACCGCCTTGACCTCACTGTTGATCGAAAGAACGTCTTCGATCTTCACAGCGGGATCGAGGGAAACCTCGGTAACGTGAATGAGACCTTCTATGCCGTTTTCCAGGGCAACAAAAACGCCAAAATCGGTAATCTTCACGACCCGGCCGGTCACAACAGACCCAACAGGAAAGTTTTTCTGGATTCCAATCCAGGGGTCATCAGTCAGCTGCTTCACCCCCAGGGAAAGCCGCTCTTTCCGCTTGTCCACATGAAGGACCACAGCTTCCACATCGTCCCCTTTCTTAAGGATCTCCGAAGGGTGTTTGATCCGACGTGTCCACGACATATCCGAAATATGCACCAGACCGTCAATTCCTTCTTCCAGGCCGATGAAGGCGCCGAAATCAGTCAGGTTCCGGACCACTCCCTTGATCCGACTCCCCACGGGGTAGGTTTGTTCCACCAGGTCCCAGGGATTCGATTCCACCTGCTTCATGCCGAGGGAGATCCGCTTGTTGGAGACGTCAAGATTCAGGACGACCGCTTCAATGATATCGCCCACGGAGACGATCTTGGCAGGATTTCTGACCTTCTGGGTCCAGGACATCTCAGACACATGGACCAGCCCTTCCACCCCTTCTTCCAGTTCCACAAAAGCACCGTAATCGGTAAGGCTGACGACCTTTCCCTTGACGCGGCTGCTGACAGGATATCTTTCTTCCGCCTTGTTCCAGGGATTTTCCGTCTTCTGTTTGTACCCCAGAGAGACGCGCTCCCTCTCCCGGTCGAATTTCAGAACAACGACATCCACCTCGTCCCCGAAGGAGAAAAGCTCTGAGGGGTGATGGACCCGTCCCCAGGACATATCGGTGATATGAAGCAGGCCGTCGATGCCGCCCAGATCGATAAAGGCACCGTACTCGGTGATATTCTTGACGATCCCCTTGAGGATCTTCCCTTCTTCCAGATTCTGCAGGGTTTCCACCTTGAGGTGTTTCCGTTCCTCCTCCAGAAGGACCCGGCGGGAGAGAACGATATTTCCCCGCTTCTGATTCATCTTGATGATCATCATCTCCAGCTTCTTCCCGATGTATTTGTCGAGATTGCGCACCGGATGGATGTCCACCTGGGAACCGGGAAGAAAAGCCCGGATTCCGATATCGACGGAGAGGCCACCCTTGATTCGGGAAACCACAACGCCTTCCACGCACCGTTCTTCTTCATAGGCCTTGGAGATCTCCTCCCAGACCCGAATGCGGTCGGCTTTCTCCTTGGACAAGACGACCTGTCCTTCGTTGTCTTCCACCTCTTCCAGAAGAACTTCAACCTCGTCCCCCACCTGGATGTTCAACGGCCCCTGGGTCCTGAACTCATCGATGGAGATAACCCCCTCGGATTTAAAACCGACATCAACGACGACAAAATCCTTCGTCACCTTGAGAATTTTTCCCCTGACCACAGATCCTTCCTTGGCATTCTGGAAGGTCTCATCATAGAGTTGAGACATGGCTTCATGACTCAGCATCTCATCGTCCTGTGCCTCACCCGGCACATTCTGATCCTCCATGACCTCTGTTGTTTCTACATGTTCTTCGTTCTGTTCGTTCATAATTTATCCAAACCTCCTGATTTTATTTCAAATCCCGGCGGGTCTCCCACTCGGGATTGTAAAGCCCGAACAGTGACGTTCAGTGCTGAACTTTGCAAGAATAGAATGATTGAGATTGTTTTGTCAATCTTTAA
>CAYQVN010000028.1:3515-12704 GCA_964420895.1 uncultured Nitrospirota bacterium
TTTGATCCCCTCTTTCCGACAAATGCTGGAGTTTTTCCACGATCTCCCGGATGATCCATTCCGGTGTCGAGGCGCCGGCCGTGATCCCGACCTTTTCCACCCCCTCCAGCCAGGCCGGATCAACTTCCATTACCGTTTCCAGATGAATTGTCCGGGTCCCCGTCTCCCGGCAGAGTTCCGCAAGTCGCGTTGTATTCCCGCTATTGCGTCCTCCCACGACGAGCATTAGGTCAACCTTCCGGGCAATGCCCTGTGCCTCTTCCTGCCGGATCCGGGTGGCATCACAGATGGTATTGAAGACCTTGACCTCTCCGGCAATCTCCAGACAGCGACTCACAACACCCTGAAACCGTTTCAGGGTAGTCGTCGTCTGGGCAATCACCCCGATACGCCGGACCTTTCCCAGTCTCCGAAGGTCCTCTGCATTGACCGCCACAAAGGCCTCATCCCCGGCATAGGCCAGGATCCCCTGCACTTCCGGATGGTTTCGGTCTCCGACAATGACTACCCGATACCCCTCTTTGTATAACAGACTGGCATAATCCTGGGCGTTCTTGACAAAGGGACAGGTGGCATCGACCAGATGGACCCCCGCGCTTTCAGCATCTTTATAAACGGAGGGAGTAACCCCGTGGGAACGGATCACGAGGGTATCCCCCTGAAATCCTTCCACCCCTTCAACGGGATGGACCCCCATCTCCTCCAGGCGGGCCACCACCTGGGGGTTGTGGATCAGCGGACCAATCGTCGCCACCTCCCCCTCGGTCTCCCGAGCCGTATCATAGGCGGTCTTGATCGCACGCTTCACGCCGAAACAGAATCCGGCCTTGGCGGCAAGAAGAATTTCCATCACCGATTCTCCGGTTCATTTTCACGGACAACATTCAGGACCCGTTCGACCACTTCGTCAAGGGTCATCGATGTTGTGTCGATCTCCAGGGCATCCTCCGCCTTGCGAAGAGGGGCCAGTATGCGGCTGCTGTCGTTGTGATCTCTTCGGGCAAGATCCTCCTGGATCCCTTCGGGATCGACCGTCTCGCCCCGCTGTTTCAATTCCGCCGTCCGTCTCTTGGCACGCTCTTCCAGGGAGGCGGTCAGAAAGATCTTGACCTCGGCATCGGGGAAGACCACCGTCCCCATATCACGCCCTTCCAGGACCGTCTCCCCTTCCTCTCCCAGGGTCCGCTGGAGCGCAGAGAGCCACTTCCGCACGGAGCCGATCGCTGAAATGTCGGAGGCGACCATCCCCATCTCCGCCGTCCGGATCCGGTCGGTAATCTCCTGCCCGTTTACCACCAAGGCGGTCTGCCCGTTTCGCTCTTCAAAGTAGAGCCGGGCCGACTCCAGAAGGGCTGTCAATTCCGGACCCTCCCGGAAGGGAACCTTCTCTTCCCGGGCTAGCCACCCGATCCCCCGGTACATCGCCCCCGTATCGATATAGCGATACCCGAGCCGCTCGGCCACGGTCCTGGCCACCGTACTCTTCCCCGAACCGGAGGGGCCGTCAATCGTAACGATCGGTCCTCGTTTCATCATTGCTCCCGGCTTACACGCTGCAAGGTCTCTCGGAATCCCGGGAAGGAGGTCTGGATGCAGGAGACATCTTCGATCGTTACCCCCCGTTCACACCGCAATCCCGCAACGGCCATGGACATGGCCACCCGGTGATCGCCGAAACTTTTGCAAAGCCCCCCCCTCAATGTGTCCAGTCCCTGGATGGCAAGACCATCATCATATTCTTCCACCTCCGCACCGACGGCACGAAGGTTTTCGACCATCGCCCGAATCCGGTCCGTCTCTTTCACCCGCAATTCCGCAGCGCCCGTAATCTTCGTCTCTCCCCGGGCAAAGGCCGCGGCAACACAGAGGATAGGGAACTCATCAATCGTGGAGGGGACCTCTTCCGGCAGGATCGTCGTCCCCACCAGATCTCCACCCCGAACATGTAGATCCGCCGTCGGCTCCTCTCCTCCCTCCTTCTCCTCCACGCGAATAACGGCCCCCATCCGCTGCAGGATTTTGAACAGGCCAACGCGGGTCGGATTGATTCCCACATCGCGCAGGACCACCTGAGACCCTTCGATCAGGGAAGCGGCCACCAGGAAAAAGGCCGCCGAGGAAAAATCAGAAGGAACATCGACGGGGCAGGCGGCAAGCACCCCGCCCCCTTCCACCGACACCGTCGTCCCCTTCCGCTCCACAGCATAACCGAACTGCCGCAGCATCCGCTCCGTGTGATCCCTTGACAAGGTCGGCTCCGTAACCACCGTCCGGCCCGAAGCGCTGAGCCCGGCGAAGAGCAGAGCCGACTTTACCTGGGCACTGGAAACAGGAGAAACATGCTCCATCCCCCGAAGCCCCCCGCCACGGATGGCCAAAGGAGCTAACCGCCCATCCTCCCTTCCGAGGATGGAGGCACCCATCATCTTCAGTGGACGGGTGACCCGACCCATGGGGCGCCGACAGAGATATTCGTCCCCCGTCAGGACGGTGAAGAAGTCCCGCCCCGCAAGGAGGCCGGCCAGAAGACGCATCCCCGTTCCAGAGTTCCCCAGATCGAGGACCCCTTCCGGTTCCTGCAAGCCGGAAAGACCGGCGCCGCAGATGATGATCCGCTCCCCTTCATCCCGGATGGAGACACCCATCTTTCGGAAGGCCCGCAGGGTATTCAAGGAATCTTCTCCCCGCAAGAGCCCTCGAATTTCCGTCTCTCCTTCCGCAATCGAACCGAGGATGACCGCCCGGTGGGAGATCGACTTGTCTCCCGGAACCCGGAGTTCTCCCCGGAGGGGACCTGATTTTGTGATGACCAGCCGTTTCATGTCAGAGTTTCTTCCGAAGGTTTCTTGCTTCCTGAAAAGTCCGGCTCAACTTTGCAAAGTTGTTTCCCTGGATCTGGGACTTGATTTTTTCCAGCACTGCCTCGTACTGTTCGATCATTTCCACAATCTTCTTTTTATTCATCTTGCAGATGTCCCGCCACATCTCCGGATGACTCGCCGCAATGCGGGTCGTATCCCGAAAACCGCCGGCCGCATAATCGGTAATATCGGGGAAGTCCTCCGTCATCTCCATCAAGGTCCCGGCCAGGGCATAGGCAACCATATGGGGTAGATGGCTCACCGCGGCAAGGATCCTGTCATGGGCGTCGACGTCCATCTCAACGACAATGGAGCCGACGGCCTCCCACATGGCATGGACCCGGGCCAACGCCTCGGGATCGGTCCGACCGGTCGGCGTCAGGATAGTCCGGCGGTGCAGAAAGAGGTCCTCCCGTGCGGCAGAGGCCCCCGACGCTTCACTCCCGGCGATGGGATGGCCCCCCACGAATCGCACCCCCGCAGGGAGGTTTGACTCCAATTCCCTCACCAGGCCTTCCTTTACACTCCCCACATCGGTCAGGATTGCGCCATCTTCCAGCAGGGGAGCGATCTCCTTCCCGATCGTCACGATGCTCTGGACCGGTGTGGCCAGCACCACAAGATCCGCACCGGGGAGGGCCTCGCGTGGTTCCTGGAAGAAATCATCGACGGCGCCCCGTTCCCGGGCCTGATCAAGGTTGGCCCGGCTCCGCCCGACCCCAACGACCTCACCGAAGATACTCTTTTCCTTCCCGGCCAGACCGAGGGACCCTCCGATCAGTCCGACGCCAATAATGACAACCTTATCAAAAAAACATTTTTCCATGTTGATCCTGTCGAACAGGTTAATGTTTTGTTTTTGCCTTTGACTTGCTTTTCTCCGTGTTCCCCGTGTTCCCCGTGGTTCAATGCTTTTGCTTTTGCTTTTGCTTTTGCTTTTGCTTTTGCTTTTGCTTTTGCTTTTGCCTTTTCTATCATTTGCCTTGATGTGTACTTGTGGTCAGGTTTACCGATGCAAGACCTTTCTCAGGGCGGTGACCAGCCGCTGATTCTCTTCCGGAAGACCAATGGTAATCCGCAGGTGTCCTCCTCCCATGGGGCGGACAATCACCCCCTCCCGCAGCAATGCCTCATACAACGCTTTTTCATCCCGCCCGGTGTCGACCCAGATGAAATTGGCCTCCGTCGGTGTACAGGCGAAGCCGAGATCTTCCAGTACACCGTAAAGATAGTTCCTGCCTGTATGGTTGACTGCGAGGCTTTTCTCTACATGCTCGCCATCCCCCAGCGCCGCCAGTGCCGCCGCCTGTGAGAGGGACCCTGTATTGAAGGGCTCGCGTACCCGGTTTAAGGCATCGATAATCTCCGGTCGGGCAAAACCGTACCCGATCCGGAGCCCGGCCAGACCGTAGATCTTGGAAAAGGTCCGAAGGACCATCACATGACCTCCGGATTTCAGGTATTCCAGACCGTCGGGATAATCAGGAGACCCCACATATTCGAAGTAGGCCTCATCCATGACGACCAGCGTCTCTTCCGGAATCGCGGCGAAAAACCGGTCGAGTTTCCTGCGGGTGATGATCGTCCCTGTCGGGTTGTTGGGATTGGCGATAAAAACGCAGAGAGTCCGCTCATCCACCCGCTCCGCCAGGGCATCCAGATCATAGGTCTCCCCATTCATCGGAGCAGCACGAAACTCCCCCCCCACGGCCTGCGTCACCAGGGGATAGACGACAAAGCTCTTTTCCGATGAAACGGTATTCATCCCCGGCGCGTAGAAAGTCCGAACGATCAGTTCCAGCAGTTCATTCGAACCGTTGCCGAGGATGATCTCGTCCGGCGTCACCTCAAACCGCTCGGCCAGGGCCTCTTTCAGGAAATGCCCGCTTCCGTCGGGATAACGATGGATACCGTAGAGATGTCCGGTAACGGCCTTGAGGGCTTTCGGTGAAGGTCCCAGGGGGTTTTCATTGGAAGCAAGCTTGACGGTCCCGGAGAGCCCCAGTTCCCGTTCCACTTCTTCAATCGGCTTTCCCGGCACATAAGGAGTCAGTTTACGGATATGTTCCGGCACACGAGTCATGCCGTTTCTCCCCTTACGCCCGGGCCCGGGGATAGGAACCGAGGATTTTCAAAAAGAAGGAACCCTTTTCCAACCGTTCCAGGGCCTTCCGGATCGGCGGGTCCTGCACATGCCCTTCCATATCGACGAAGAAGGCATACTCCCATGCCTTCTGTCCGGAAGGACGGGATTCGATCTTGGTCAGATTGATCCCCCCTTCGGCAAAGGGCTGCAGGAACGTGAAAAGAGCGCCGGGTTCGTTCTTGAAGGCAAAAACAATCGAGGTCTTGTCATATCCTGTCGGTTCGGCCGGCTCTTTTGCAATGGTCAGAAAACGGGTGACGTTGTCGGTATTGTCCTCAATCCGTTTCTCAATCACCTGCAATCCGTAACAGCGGGCAGCCGCCTCGCCGGCAATCGCAGCCGCCTCGGGATCTTCCGAAGCCCGCTGTGCCGCACGTGCCGTACTCTCCACGTCGAGAATCGGCAGGTGGGGAACATGCTGCTCAAGCCAATGACGGCACTGGGCAGTCGGTTGCGGATGGGAGTAGATCTTGCGGGCCTTCTCCATCTCCCCGGAAAGGCTGAGGAGAGAATGGGAGATCTTCAAAAGGATCTCCGATGTAATCTGGAGTTCGGACCCCATGAAGTTATCCAGAGCATTGTTGACCACCCCTTCGATCGAGTTTTCAATAGGAACCACACCGTAGTGTGCACGCTCCCGTTCCACCTCCTCAAAGACCTCACTGAAACTCCGGACCGGGAGCAGCTGGGCGGAACTCCCGTAATTCTTCAGGCAGGCCAGATGGGAGAACGTTCCTTCCGGACCGAGGAAGGCAACCTTGACCGGCTCCTCGAGGGCCAGGGAAGCGGACATGATCTCCCGGTAGATCGCCTGCAAGGCTTCATTAGACAACGGTCCGGGATTCAACTTCCCGAGACGATCCAGCACCGCCTTCTCCCGGGAGGGAGCATGAAAATTGCGGTTCTCGCGGCTTTTCAACTGCCCGATCCGCCGGGCAATGGAGGCCCGTTCGTTCAGCTCACGGAGCAGGTCTTCATCAATCGCATCGATCTTCTTGCGGAGGTCATCTAATGAACTCATTCCGAAATGGCGTTCCTTTCAGGGTCAGACATTCTCAAAACCGGGTAAAGAGTTTGTATCTTAACGAACTCTTCCGGCCGAATCAATCAATTTCTGAAACATTTAGAAGGACTTCGGGAAGAAGCAGGCGTCTTATTCGGGGGGACGGACCGTCAAAACCGGACAGGAGGCGCTCCGGACCAGTTTCTCCGTCGTGCTCCCGAGGAGGAAACGGGAGATCCCTTTACGGCCATGGGTCCCGATAACAACGAGGTCAACTTTCTCTTCACGAATTACTTCAAGTAGTTCATGAATTACATCGCCTATCTTCATGATTTTTTTAACCTTTAAACCCTCGCCTATCATCTCCGCAGCATGTTGATCCAAGGCCTTGGCTACCTGCTCCCGGATCAGTTCCTCCATCTGTGTCGCGGCATGGACCTCACTGTAAGCGTCATACATCTCGTACCGGACATCAACCACGGAGACAAGGACGACCTCCGCCTGGAGCGCCCGGCAGAGATTCACGGCATACTCAAGGGCATAATGGGAATATTCGGAACCGTCCGTGGGAATCAGGATCTTTTGGATCAAAGACATGGCTACACCTCCCTGCATGATTTGCCGGTCCTTCACTCCCCGCCGCACTCCCCGGCGTCCCCTCCGATCTTGTCCAGGGCATGGGGAAGGGCGGGAAGAAGAACGGCAAGATTTTCCCGCACCCCCCGGGGACTGCCGGGAAGATTCACGATCAGGGTTGCCTTCCGGGTCCCGCAGACGGCCCTGGAAATCATGGCACGGGGAGTCTTTGTGAGGGAGGCCGCCCGCATCGCTTCAGCCATTCCCGGCAGTTCCCGGTCGAGGACCCGCAAAGTCGCATCGGGGGTCACATCGCGGGGAGAGACACCGGTCCCTCCCGTGGTCAGGATCAGGTCGACCCCATCGCTGTCGGCCAGCCGGCACAGGACCCTTTCAATCTCTCCGGCCTCATCGGGTAGGATCTCATAAAAGACCACTTCCGCCGGAAGGGGAAGAATCATCTCCCGCAACACCTCGCCGCTGACATCCTCCCGTTCCCCCCGGGCACCCTTGTCACTCAACGTCAGCAGGGCCACCCGATAGACTTTCCCCTTTCCTTCCGTCATCTCAGTTTTCCTCGCCGGATTCAGATTGTTCCTTTACAGTCCGGAGAGAATCGCCTGGCCGAACCACACCACCGGTCAATACACGGACAAAGATACCCTCTTTCGGCATGACGCAATCGCCGGCCTCCCGGTAGATGGCACATCGGCTGTGGCACTCCTTCCCGATCTGGGTCACCTCCACTTCGATCCCCTCCCCGATCAAAAGCTGAGTCCCCACCGGGAGGTTCACCAGATCGACTCCCTCGGTAGTTAGATTCTCCGCAAAGTCGCCCGGACCAACGTTCAGGCCCTGCGCCTGCATCTTGGCAATACTCTCCATGGCCAGAAGGGAGATCTGTCGATGCCACTTGCCGGCATGGGCATCCGACTCAATTCCATACCCGGCCCTGACTTCGGCATGGGGAATGCTCTTCTTTTTTTCCCCTCTTTTTGCGCTGACATTGACGGAAACAATTCTTCCCAATAACGCCTCCCTACTCCGGCCAGTCGACAGGATGTTCGTCCGCGGGCTCCTCGCCCTTTTCCGGCTCAGCCTCCTCAACGTCGAATCCGGTTTCTCCTGTTTTCTCTTCTTTCATTCCACCGGGAACGGCCTTCCGGGCTTCCGCAGGGGCAGCCTCTTTAGATGTCACGTCAGAGGACTTCTTCACCTTCTTCTCTTTCTTTTGCACAGACTCTTTCGTCTCTTCCAGAGGGCCCTTTTCCGTATTGTCATCACACACCAGGGCCTTCTTCTCCACCACCTTTCCGGCAGGTCCCTTCTTCTCATAGTTCTCAGGTATCTTGAGGTTTTTCTCCCTTGGGGAGGATTTTTCCTCATGGATCACTTGCTGGAGAAGACGGAGCTGCACATCTTCCAGGTTTTCCATCGATTGCCCCGTAGATTCCTCCTCCAGTGCCGTCTTGGCCTTCTCCCGGTCGGAAGGGTCAGGTTCATCCTCTATTCCTTCCTGGGCAAAGAGATCGAAGGGACTGGAAAAGATGAGGAAGATCAGAATCAGAAGGGAAAGACAGGTTTTCATCGGGCACCAGCACTGCGAAGTGATCCAAAACCCTTTTCAGGAGGCCTTCGTTTCATGTTTCATTATTAGCAGAACATGGGAGCAATGGCAAGGGGAAGGGGGATTAATGGATCAGAGAAGTTCAGGATTCCGGAAAGTGCCATGAAGCTGGAAGGAATAATACCCATTGGCATCGAGGGATTTATTGAAGAACTGCGCAACCCCCTTGAGGTTAATGGGATCATCGGCCTGTGCTTTGAGATGTGCCGTCAGATTCAGGCGGCTCTCCCGAACATCCCTTGCATCCAGGCGGATCTCACCATCGATTTCCGCCAGAAAGACCTCACTGACGATATGACACTTGACGACCTTGAGGATCCCGCCTCCCAGATCCGCTTCCGCCTCGATGGTCTGGAAATCAAAATCGGGAAGATCAAGACCGTGGATCAGGATGTTCCGCACACTACCCTCCTGGAGGGAAGCGACAATCTTCCCCGCGGCTTGGACATAGTCGGCCTCCTTCGGGACCTCGATGTCGCCTTCGCCGGTCAGCTTTCCATCAATCTTGAAATTCCGCAGATAAAAGGGAACCAGG
Organism: uncultured Nitrospirota bacterium; assembly: GCA_964420895.1. Classification (GTDB taxonomy): domain Bacteria; phylum CG2-30-53-67; class CG2-30-53-67; order CG2-30-53-67; family CG2-30-53-67; genus JAADIO01. Next base: position 12,264 of record CAYQVN010000028.1, read on the forward strand.
ATGTCTTCAATTCGCACCTTCTCCACATTCAGAAGATACTTTCCCGCCACGGAAGTCAGTGGGAGTTTGATCCGGGCACTCCCCGAGAGCTCACCTCCGTAACCTTTGCCATCAAAATCGGCATGAAGAGTTCCCGTGACCAGCGACCATGGAGAAACCCGGAGAGAAAGGGAATCGCCCCGGTAAGCCTGAATTCGCTTGGAGCCATAGGGCAGGAGGATCTCTACGGGTTGAAAGGAACAGCGCAGGGGCAAGTGAAAATCGAATTGATCATAGTGGATAGCGATTTTCCCTTGCTCACTGAAGCGGTGGATCAGGCTTTCGGCCAAACGGCCGTAAGGGAAGAAAATGAGCAAGAGTAGACAAAAGAGGAGTACCCCGTATAGAATATAGAGAATCGAAACACCTCCGCGACAATCCTTCATAGGTTCTCCCTGTTGA
>CAYQVN010000029.1:0-12590 GCA_964420895.1 uncultured Nitrospirota bacterium
CCTGCTCCTGCGGGGGGGGAGGCGCCTGTCAGCGAAGGGCTACAATAGGCCCCCCCTCGAATCGCCCGCCGACCATGTCCCGACGGCCTTCGAGCCCGAACCGGCAGGTTCGGTGACGCTCCAAACTTCGAATGGGAGTCTCCTCATGGCGTCCGGTTCGGTCATAGATGTCTGCGGCTCCGACCCGGTCCGGCGGGTCTTCCCCGCAACGGACGGTACCTTGACGGAGCTGCTCCTGGCGGGGGACCCCGGAAGTTTGGATGTCGAGTTCTTCAAAGAACTTCAACTCGACGGCGATCTCTTAGCGCACGCGGGCCTGGCGAGAATACAAGGGGGAGCTCTGACCGTCGGCACTGACAGCCCGACGGCCGGGCTTGTTCTCGATTCCGAAAAGATCAAAGGTTACCAGGAGAGCGGCTTCGACGACCTTACCTTCAGGAGTCTCACCTCGTTGCAGTTTCCCAGCCCCATGGACCTTCAGGTCGGCAGGCGCCTCACTTTAGATGCACCGGAGATCCTCGGAACGGAGGGTGAGATCAGCGCCTCGGCCCCCTGGATTCGTGTGCAGAATTCCCGAGCAGATTCCTCGGCCGTCCCTGAAAAGGCACTGGACGGGGATGCTATCTTGGACCTTACCGGCGACTTCATCGATCTGGATGGGAGCTTGGTCCTTTCCGGCTTCAATGAGATCGGCTTTCACGCCCGGCAGGACTTGCGGCTCTCGGACCGGGTCTATGGCGTGAATAATAAGGCATATGAGGGAATGTTGAACCTGCCGGAAGGGACCGTCACTCTGCAGGCCGCTCGGATCTATCCGATGATCCGTTCCGATTTTACGATCCGTTCCCAGGGGACGATCCGGACCCTCTCAAGTGATCGGCCGGTCTCCGTCCCCGTCGTGTCGGCAGGTGGGCGCCTCGTACTCGAGGCCGAACAGATCGAACATCGGGGAACCCTGGCTGCTCCCATGGGGCAGATCGCTCTGCGCGGTCCTGAAGCACTTCCTGCGGAACGGATCTACCTCGACGAGGGGAGTACCATCACCACGGCCGGGGAGACTTCAGCGCTCTACGGTGGACTGGATGAAAACGGGTTCTGGACCCTGGAGGACAAGGGACATCCGGGAAACAGTAACTATAATATCCCTGTCGAGGAGGAGCCCGAAAAGACAGTCGAGATCAATGGCCGGGAGGTCATCACCCGGAAGGGGGCCGATATCGATGTATCGGGTGGAGGGACTGTTTTCTCCTATCACTTCTTGCCTGGGACGGACGGCACCCGGGATCCGTTGAAGAAAGAGGGCCGATTCGTCATCGTTCCGGACAACTCGATCGTTTTACCGGGGGATGCGGTGCATCTGGCCGGCGGCAACGGCCTGGCCGAGGGGACCTACTCCAGGCTCCCCGAAGGGTTCGCCTTCCTTCCGGGAGCCCTGATCGTTGAGAACTTGGACACCGACGTGATACCCGGAAACCCGGCCGTGACCGAAGAGGGTTACCGGATAACAGCGGGATACCCCACCGTCACCGGCACGGAGATCCGCTCGCCGCGACGGACCGCCTACTCGGTTCGTCCCGCGGCGGACGTGCTCAAGGAAGGCACCTTTCTGGTCCAGGAAATGGAGGCGGGCGCAGGGGGTCGGGTCACCATGGACGCGGAAACCAATATCCTGAACGGCACGATTCAAGGGGATGCGTTGCCCGGCTTTTTGGGCGGGACCGTCGCCTTCAACGGGAAGGAGATTACCCTGGGTTCCGGGATCGACCTGGCATCCAACGAGATCGATTTCGATACCATTCTTCCCGAGAGCCTGGTGGGAAAGATGTACCTCGATCCGAAGGCCTTTGCAGATACGGGGCTGTCCGAGGTTGTCATTGGAGATCCCGATACGACCCGGACGATCACGCTCGATGGGGCCAAGATCCGGTCCGTTTCCGCCCTGAGCCTTGCCGCAAGCGATGCCATCCTGCTGGAAAGCGGTTCGGAGATTCATGCGACGGGAACGGAGGGGACGGTCCGTCTTCTCTCGCCGGGAGGAACGGTCACCGTGGGGGAAAGGGCGGTTGTTCACGCCTCGCATGACCTGATGCTCGACGCCAAGGAACTGAATCTGGCCGGAGAGCTGCAGGTCGACAACAGCCAATTAAACCTGGCCTCGGACAGGATTTTTGTGCTGCCCGATGACCCGGGGTCAGGCATGCCGGACGGACTCAACCTCACACCCGCTCTCTGGGGAAGCTTTGACGGCATCGAGAAGATCGAACTCACGGCGAGGTCCGGTATCGAGTTCCTGGGCGGCATGGAGATTCATGCCCCGGGGAAACTGGTCATCGACACCCCGAGCCTGGCCGCACCCGGGTCGCAGGGGGATATTCAGGTGACCCTTTCCTCCCGGGACGTGACGCTGAAGAACAGCGGCGATCCCTCGCCGGACCCGGTTTCGTCCGGAACCGCCGGTTTTACCTTGAAGGCACTGGACGAACTTACGGTCGGGGAGGGTGAGATCCAATTTGACGGGTTCGGACGGATTGAACTTGCGGCCGGAAAGGACCTGGTCCTGAGCGGGGCCGGGGCCATTCAAACCGAAGCAGACTTGAACCTGACTGCGGCCCGCGTCACCACCCGTTCACGGACGATCGAGGACGAGGAGGGCGCGACCCGGTTGGAGAACACCGATTTCCGGATCGATGCCGGCTCCGGCTCGGTGAACATCGGTTTCAACGGCAACGAGCCGGGGGGGACCTCAACGGCGGGCGGAAGTCTGGAGATCCTCGCCCGTTCCGTTGTGAACCGGGGGATCCTGGAGGCCCCATCAGGCCGCATTCGACTCGCCTCCACCGGCAGCGGACCGGAGGACGGGGTCCTGCTCGGACAGGGGAGCCGGATCCTGGCCCGGGGCGGCGCCTACACGGAAACGCTTTCGACCGGAGACACGATCTCCCTGGGGGCGCCGGGCGGCACGGTCGCCCTGGAGGCCCCGGCGGGCTCGGTTCGACTGGAGGCAGGTTCCCTGATCGACGTCTCGGCGAGCGGGGGTGAGGATGCGGGCACGATCGACCTTATCGCTCCCGCCGGTGGGGTGACCATTGACGGGAGCCTGGAGGGGCATTCCGATTCGGGCCGGGGGGGGAGTGTCTCTGTGGACACCACCGATGCCCAGGATCTCCCGGCGCTACTGGCCGAGTTTACCAACGGCGGTTTTACCGAGGAGGAAGCGCTTCGCTTTCGAAAGGGGGACGTGTCGGTCTCCGGCGCCATCCGGACGCAAGACCTGAAGCTGGTCGCGGACCAGGGAAACCTGGAGCTTCGGGGCACGATTGACGCCTCGGGACCCGAAGGGGGGGGCCGGGTTATGCTCGCAGCCGGTGCCGATCTGAATCTTGTACAGGGAAGCCGGATCCTGGCGCAGGGCGCCGATGCGGGGACGCCGGGCGGAGAGGTGGAGCTGAGTACGGTCCAAGGGTCCCTTTCCTTGGCTCCGGGTGCGGAGATTGATGTCTCCGGCGGGTCCGGCAGCACAGGAGGGACGGTGATGTTCCGGACAGCCCGCACCGATCAGGACAAAGACGGCTCGGACGATGGGATCGCTCTGGATCTACGCGGCGTGATCACCGGGCCCTCCCGGGTCACGGCCGAGGTGGTCAAGACCTACGGGGAGGCAGACCTCCAATCTCCGGGTCATTTGACCACTGCCGATTGGAAACCGTGGAAGGATGAAACCGGGTCCTTTATGGGTTTAGCGCCTTCGATCGGGATGCAACTCCTTTCGGGTCTGACTCGAAACCGCTGGGAGGAGCCCGATCAGCTCCATCTCGTTCCGGGCATTGAGGTCCGGACCACGCAGGACCTAACTCTCGATTCCCGTTGGGACCTGACCTCCTGGCGTTTCCATGGGGAGCCCGGTGTGTTGACCCTGAGAGCGGCCGGAGACCTGAAGATCGGAAAGGACCTTGTGGATCATCCTTCAGTTAACCGAAATGACCTGACCAGCGGAGCAAACCCGGATTCCTGGGGACTCAACTTGATCGCCGGGGCAGATCTTGACAGCGCGGACCAGCTCGCCACCCTGTCCGGTTTGGGAACTCTGACCGTCTTGGACAACACGTCGGTTTACACCGAAAGCGGCGCCCTTGTATTCGCCTCGGGCGCCGATACCGTTCTTGGAAGTGCGAAAGGATCCAACTTCTCTTTTGGTCTTCCCATCCTGTACTCTTTGGGTACCAACCTCTCCACCTATGATGGTGAAATAGAAGGGCGTGTGAGTAGGGACCTCCGCCTTGAGGGGGGGGTCATCCAGTCGGCAAAGGGGGATATCGGGGTCGCCGTGGGGAAGGACGTGAGCATGACCAACAAGGGGATATTTTCCCCTGCGATCCGTACCACCGGAGAGCTGCCGGTCGATGCCCAGCCCAGAGAGGTATGGAGGCATTCCGGAGGGGGGAACGTGGCCCTTAAGGCGGGAGGAAGTATCGATACCTTTCTTATCGGTTCGGCATGGGATGCTGTAAACATGTATCCAGAACCAAATGGAAATATTGTAAAACATTGGAGCGCCGACTACAATCCAATTGGGATGACCGCGGGTCTGGCCGCCATGGCGGGGGGCGACTTGACCATCCGTTCCGGTGGGGATTTCAATGCCCAGGCGGGGACCTTCGGCAAAGGGGACCTCTGGATAGAGGCCGGAGGCGACCTGGACGGCCGGTTCCTGGTCAAGGAAGGGAAGGCCGACCTCGTTGCCCTGGGAAACTTCGGATGTAATACCGAGGATCTGCAGATCGAGGCCTTTGACGCAGAAATCGGGATCGGGGCGCAGGGGACCGTTGAAGTTGGAACCGTCCTGAATCCCACCTTCGTGCGAAAAGGTTTCAGCGACTATCCCACTTCGGGAGAACTTCAGTACACCCCGGATGGCCAGGTGACCCTTGCATCCCTGGCCGGCGACGTCTCCCTTTCCGGGGAGATCGGCATCACCAATTATGCCTTTAGTCAGAGTGCCCCTAAACGGGCCCGCATTCTGCCGCCGACCCTGGAGGTACTGGCTTACGGAGATATCCGCTTGACTAATAGTTTTGTCTTGGCACCGGCTCTTCAGGGGAACCTCCGGCTGATCGCGGGAAGGGACATTGACGGCAGGTATACGACAAGTGACGACGTACAGAAAGCCTCCGTGAACATCTCCGATATGGACCCCTACACCGTTTATTCCGGCCCAATCTCGAACCGGGAGGCCGAGCTTATAGAGCCCATCTTTTTGTCTACCACGCACGCGGACCACCCGGTCCACACCGGCGGTCCGAACACCGTGGAGGTCCGCGCCGGTCGGAACATCAAGGACCTGAGCTTGGGACTTCCGAAGCAAGCAGGGATCGAAGCTGGCAGGGATATCCTGGACATCTCCTATGACGGCCAAAACCTTTCCTCCGGCGACCGGTCGATCATCCGGGCGGGAAGGGACCTCCTTCTCGGGTCGAATCCCGAGACCGGAAACGGAACAAAGATCCTACAGGGGGGGGCAGGTTCCCTGCTGGTGCAGGCTGGAAGGGACCTTGACCTTGGAACGAGCGAAGGAATCAAGTCCTCGGGCAATCTTCTGAATTCCGCCCTGCCGGCGGACCGGGGAAGCACGGTCACCGTGATTGCAGGTTTTCCGGGGACCCTTCCGGAAGAGCGGCTTTCCATCTTTTTCGATCAGCTCCGGGAAGCCGGTATGGCCTACAGTGAGATACTGGACACCCAGGGGCGAGACGCTGCCGAATCCCTGGTGGAGGCGGCCCGAAAGACGATCATCTCACCCTTCCTCGGTGAGTGGGACGGAAGCAGGGATTCGATCCGGATGACCAGTTCGCAGATCAGCACCATTGGGGGGCGCGACGATCTCCTCATTGTGGCGGCCGGGAACGTGAACGTGGGGCGGAGTACCTTTTTTTCCGGAGGGTCTGCCGTCGGGCTCTTTACCGCCGCCGGGGGGAACATCGACCTCTTCTGCGGAGGGGACCTCAACGTGAACGAGTCCAAGCTGATGACCTACATGGGGGGGAACATTACGGTCTGGAGCGATGGAGGAGATATCAACGCGGGACGGGGATCCAAAACCGCCATCCAGGCCGAAGCGCCGAAACTTACCTACGTGGAGGGCGTCCCGGTGTTGGTCTTTCAGCCGCCGGCCGTGGGGAGCGGTATACGTACCTTGACCTTTGATCCCGACGGAGAGGAGGGGCCGATCCCGAAGCCCCTGGCCGGGGACGTCTATCTCTTTGCACCCCGGGGGATCATCGATGCCGGGGAGGCCGGCATTGCAGCCACGAACCTTGTGCTGGGCGCCACCGACGTGCTCAACGCGGAGAACATCAGTTTCAGTGTGGGGTCGGTCGGTGTTCCGGCGGCCTCGGACAGCGCCGGGGGCCTGGGGGCTCTGGCCGGTGTCAGCAATCTGGGTGAGACCACCCGTCTGGCCGAGCAGACGTCGCCTTTGCGGAATACGGAGGAACGTCTGGGGCCGGGAGGCCAAAGTCTGGCGGAGGCCTTCGCACCCAAATGGTTGAAGGTGGAGTTTATTGGATTTGACGAATCATACGGAGAGTAGACGCATGAACCTGGAAACGCGCAATTTCGGAAGACCCGTAATCACGGCACTCTGTCTTTTCTGGATCCTTTGCATTGTGGTGCCGGTCCCGCTATTTGCGGCATCGGACGAGGAGCCCTGGTGGAACGATCAGTGGCAGTACCGGCGAAAGATTACCCTGGACACCTCGGCGGCCGGCGCCGACGTGAGCGAGGCGGTGACCGATGCCGCCGTTCTGCTCCGGCTCCACTCCGGCAATTTCGATTTCACCCATGCCAAGGATCGGGGGGAGGATCTCCGAATCCTGAGTGCGGACGGAACGACACCCCTGAAATACCACATCGAGAAGTTTGACGCACTGGAAGAGATGGCCTTTGTCTGGGTGCGGGTTCCGAGGCTCAAGGCATCCGATCGGAACTCGATCTGGGTATACTATGGAAACCCGGACGCTTCGCCGGGGGAGGACGTTCCGGGGACCTTCGATACCAACCAGATTGCGGTCTATCATTTCCAGGAGACCGAAGGGGTGCCGCAGGATGCCACGGCCTATGGCAATCATGCCCGGGAATTTGCGGGTTGGCAGGGTTTTCCTGCGGTGATTGGAAACGGCATCTCGCTGAACGGGGTTAGCGATAAAATGGTGCTTCCCCGATCGACCACCCTCGATTTTTCCAAAGGGATTACCTTCTCTGCATGGATACGCATGGAGAACGCCGTCCAGGACGGATACATATTCTCATGGGGTGATGAAGAGGCGCAGTTTGTCATCGGTGTGGATCAGACGCAATTGTATGCCCGGCTCGTCCCTGCGACCGAATCCGATGCGAGCGGAGCCGAAGTCAATGCGGAGATCGAACTGGGTGCTTGGCATCTCTTGACCGTCACCGCCATGCCGAATCAGCGCCTCAGCCTTTATGTGGACGGCCAGGAAGCGGGGTCGTCCGATCTATCGAATGGATTGCCTTCCGTTGCGGTAGAGGCGGTCCTTGGGGCATCGGATCGGGAGGGCCATTATTTTTTCGGCGCCCTGGACGAGGTGCGGATTTCCAATGTGGCCCGTTCCCCGGCATGGATCCGGACGGCTTACCTGTCCGAGGGGCCGGAAGGGGCACTGGCCTCCTTCAACGTCGAGGAAATACACAAAGCCGGTTTCAGCCTGCCTGTTTTCTATCTGGCTACCGTGGCCAAGAACATTACCTTCGACGGTTGGTTGATTATTGGGATTTTGATCATCCTTTCCATCTGGAGTTGGGTCGTCTTCGTAAGCAAGGCCATTTTTCTGCGCCTCATGGAAAGAGAGAACACGGAATTCAAATCGGCCTTCGTGGCGATGCAGGACCTTGTTGCCCTCGATTCCAAGGGGGAGGATTTCGAGAACTCCCCTCTCTTTTATGTCTATACGGTGGGGTGTGCGACGTTAAGGCGGATTCTCCAGAGTCTGGACCCCGACGCCGCGAATTCAAATCCCGGCCCGGAGAATCCCGGTCCCCGCTCTGTGGGCGCCGCACAGGCAGGCCGGAGGAGCACCGTCTCGTCCAAGGCCATGAATACCTTCAAAGCCGCCTTGGAGAGGGGATTCATCGAGGAAAGTCGAAAGATGAACGCTCAGCTCGTGGTGATGACCATGGCCGTTACCGGGGGTCCCTTTCTCGGCCTGCTGGGCACAGTCTGGGGCGTGATGAACACCTTTGCCGCCATGGCCGAGGCCGGTGAAGCCAATATTATGGCGATTGCCCCCGGTGTTGCGTCGGCCCTGTCGACGACGGTGTTCGGGCTGATTGTGGCCATTCCGGCCCTCTTCGGCTACAACTATCTCAACGGGAAGATCAAGAGTCTGACGGCGGAAATGCACGTCTTTATTCTCCAGTTCGCCAACCGGGTGGACGAAGTACATGGAGGGAACTGATGGATCTGAATGTCTTTGAACACAAGGGATTTGATGAAATCAACGTGACGCCCCTGCTCGATCTGGCCTGGACGCTGCTGGTGGTCTTTATCATCGCCGTGACCGCGGCCGTGCAGGGAATCAAGGTGAATCTGCCCAAGGCGACCAAGGTGCCGAGCCTGGTGCAGCCGAAGACCAAGGCCATTTCCATCACGGCGAACGGCCAGCTCTACCTCGATGCCTATCCGGTTACGATGAACCAGCTGGAGACCCACCTTCGTCAGGAGAAGGCCGCGAACCCTGAACTTCCGGTGGTGATCAAAGGAGATGCCAAGGTCTATTACGAGAAAGTGGTCGACATACTGAATCTTCTTCAGCGTCTGGATATTCATCAATTGGGGTTGGTTACCCAGAAACTGGTCAAATAACCCCGTTAGAGAGCAAGTACTTTAACGGGGTGATTTACGGGGGACTTGTCATGAAGTCGAATCAAAAACATATGAGTCAGCGTTCCGTTTGGGTGATTGCAACCGTGGTGGCGGGGTTGTTGTTCACGCTTGGGGTCACGCTTGCCAAGATCATGCTCAAGGACGATGGCCATAAGCGGGAGCGGCAGATACAGATGGTGACGCTCTTAAAGCTGCCTCCGCCGCCCAAAATGGAAAAACTTCCCCCGCCGCCGGAGGTTGAAAAGGAGGAAGAGGTCGTGGAGGAACAGGAAGAGGCGCCAGCCGATGAACCGGCCAACGACTCGACTCCGGATGCATTGCTCGGACTCGATGCGGAAGGGGGCGCCGGCTCGGATTCCTTCGGGTTGGCCGCCCGCAAAGGCGGGAAGGGACTCATCGGAGGGACGGGCACGAATCCTTATGCCTGGTATTCCGGGCGGATCGTGACGAAACTGCAGAAGCTGGTGAACGAGATCATGAGGCGCCACGGTAAAGCCGCTGATGACCGTGAGGCGCTCGTACGGATCGTCCTGGATGACCGGGGATATGTGACCGATTCGTCTATCCTGCGTTCATCGGGGGATTCAGGGATGGACGAGGCCGTGCTTGAAGCGATTCAACAGTTGGAGATCGATGAGCCGCCGCCGATCGGCATGTCCAAAGCGATGCGGTTCAAGGTCTCTTCCACTGGGTGAGCCCTTGGGCCCCCCAGTCTGAACGGAATGGTTGATGGAAGGAACCGACCGAACCCGAAGTCGAGTGTGCGTCGGCCGGGTTGAGACATGCGAATATGAACAGGAGCGGATGATGACAAAACGTTTGGTATTTTTCTGTTTGTCGATGTTGCTGGGGATCGTGCTCTCTATTTCTCCGGCCTATTGCCAGGAACCGGAGACGGGAAAGGTGGATTATAACGGAATTGCGGACCTGATTGATTTGCTGATCGACAAAGGTGTGATTACGAAAGACGAAGGGGGCTGCTTTATCGAACGTTACCGGTCAAAGACTCAGGAGCAGCAGGAGAAGACCGAATCCATCCTTCCTGCGGAAAGGGAGAAGGAATTTATCGAACGGGTCGAGGAGAATGTCAATCAGGACATTCAGGACGAAGTGGAGCATCGCGTGAAGAAGGAACTCAAGCCGATCAAAGCGCAGCAGGAGGAGCTGGGGAAACGTATTCCTATTGCGGCGGAGTGGACCAAACGAATTCGTTGGGGGGGGGATGCCCGTCTCCGTTATCAAGGGGACTTCTTTGACGGCGCCAATGCGGACCTGCTCGACCCGGCGGCACCGACAGAAGTGTTGAATACGCATCAACAGCGTCACCGCGCCCGGTATCGAGTGCGCCTGGCCATGAAGGCCGATGTCACCGACACGGTGGAACTCGGTTTCCGGATAACCACGGGGAACGAAGAGGACCCGGTCTCCACCAACGAGACGCTGGGGGATTCTTTTGCCAACGACGGAATCGTGTTTGACCGGGCTTACCTCAAGTGGATGCCCAACCCCATGGTGACGGCATGGGGAGGACGGATGCCCAATCCCTGGTTCCACTCGGACCTGGTCTGGGACCCCGACCTGAATTTTGAGGGCGTTGCGTTGAACTTGGATCGATCGCTTTTCGGTCCTCTCTCGGGATTTTTCACGGCAGGCGGCTTCCCGCTCCAGGAAGTGGAATTTTCGACCAGGGACAAGTGGCTCTACGGCGCCCAGGCCGGTCTTCGATACGTCCCGAGCGACAAGTGGGTGGGAACGCTGGGAGTCGCCTATTACGATTACGAGAACATCGAGGGAGAAGTCAACGATCCCCTGCTTCCGGGAGAACTGGATTTTACGGCACCCCGCTTTCAGCAGAAAGGGAATACCTTGATCGACATTGACCCCTCGGGGGATATATTGACGGCGCTGGCCGCAGATTATAATGAATTGAACGTTACCGGGACCCTGGACATTGGAATCTTCCATCCCATTCATATTGTGCTGCTCGGTGACTATGTGAAGAACATCGGGTTTGACAAACAGAAGGTGGCGGAGCGGATCGGGCTTGACGGCATTGAACAGACCCAAGGGGATTCTGAACAAACAAAAGGGTATCAGCTCGGCCTGACCTTTGGATATCCTGAAATGGACAAAGCTCGAAATTGGCAGCTTTTCTTCTTCTATAAGTATCTGGAACCGGATGCGGTGGTGGATGCCTTCACCGAGTCTGATTTTCATCTGGGTGGGACCAACGCGGAAGGTTGGATCTTGGGGGGAGAATTCGCATTGGCGCCCAATCTCTGGTTGAAAATGAGGTGGCTGACGGCCAATGAAATCGTCGGGCCGCCCCTGGCCATCGATGTCTGGCAGATCGATTTGAAGACCGAATTCTAAATGAGGGGGAAGGGATGGCAGCACCAAAGAGAAGAGATGCCCTGCTAGTCCTCGCGGTGGTTATCTTGGCTTGTTACGCAGGTCTGGGATACGGCCTCTTGCGGCTTTGGGAGGCTCGCAGCGCCCTGGAACAGGAACTGAAATCCCTCGAAACTAAGGCGGTATTGCTGCAGAAGAGATACAAGGAACAGGCGTCCCTGGTTGCCGGGATGCAACAAGCCAAGGCGTCCCTCGAAGGGCAGCTTCGACTTGCGCTGACGCAAAAGGAAAGTCTGGAAAAGGAAAACCAGGTGCTCCAGGTGAAGGAGAAGGAGCGCTCGCAAAGAATTATGGTTTGCGACGCGAAATTGAATAGAGTTTCGGACGAATATGCCGTGCTGAAGCAGGAGCATGAAGACCTTCGAAAGAAACATCAGGAAGCTTCAGCCCAGATGGAAAAGCTGGAAGGCGACAACCGGACCCTTGATTTGAAACTTCAGCGCGAAACCCAGCGTTTTACGCGATGCCGTAAACATAACGGCAAACTCGCCTCCATGGCTCGTGAATTGACCGAAAAATACAGGAACAAGGGATTGATGGCGACCCTTGGAGAACGGGAACCTTTCACCCAGATCGAAAAGGTGAAAATGGAAAACCTTCTTGAAGAATATCAAGATAAGATTGATGATGAGACCCTGGAGCAGGAAAAGCATGAATAATCAGAATGTATTGATTGGAAAGAGCCTTCCAATAGGGGGCCCCGGCAAGGATTGAAATAGAGAGGTGTTGACATGAAACATTCGGATCATTTATTGCAGGAAAGACTGAAACGAAAAGAGGAAAAGGCCTTCGATGTATTTTACGAGACTTATTTCCCAAAGGTATTTCGTTATGCCTTTATCTTGTTGAGGAATAAGGAGAAAGCCGAATCGGTAACGGAGGTCGTTTTGGTGGAAACGATTCACTCCCTCGGTGTATCGTTGCCTGTGACGCTGGATGAGAGGCTCTTTCGGATAACACGCCGTATTCTCTCGCGCGATGATGCACCGGGGGTCAATTCCGTACAAACGGGATATTCTCAAAAAAACAAACTTTCATCCGGCGCCGATTCATAAGGGGATACCCTTCAAGAGTCTTTTCCATTAATAGCAATCGGGCGTAGTCTTCTGAATTCTGCAAAAATTTCAGAGTTCCGTTCCCGGCGGGATCACCGCCCCTCGGGGGATCACTGTGATGCCGTCTCGTATCCAATGTAGCTCATCTTTAAATTCTTTGACATCCTTTCCGGCACGTATGGTAACGTTATCGCCGATGCGGGCGTTCTTGTCGATAATGGTCC
>CAYQVN010000030.1:0-12585 GCA_964420895.1 uncultured Nitrospirota bacterium
CGATGAGCATAAAGAATAAACGAGAGGTGTTCCAGGCAAGTTATCTGGCGTCAATCCGGGAGAAGATCGCAGCGGCGGGTCTTTCGCTTTCGGAGAAGACGGATCGGCAGGCCTTCGTCCATTTTATGAAAGAGAGGCTCCTGGAAGGGCACGAGGAGATTCGGAAGCTGCATCTGGCCGGGGCCGGCGGCGCCGAGGTGGTGCATCGTATTACGGCATGGACCGATGTCGTTTTGGTGGTACTCTTTGAATTTGCCCATCACCTCAGCGGTTTGCAGGCCGGGGAGGTTCGGTGTGCCCTGTTGGCCATCGGCGGGTACGGGCGTGGGGAGTTGAACCCCTATTCCGATCTCGATGTAATGTTTCTGACCCGTAGCGAGATCGATGCGGATAGCCGGAACCTGTCGGAAAACTGTCTCTATCTCATGTGGGATTTAAACCTCGATATCGGTCATGGGATACGGAGTATTGCCGATTGTGTTTCCCTGGCGGCTTCGGATATCAAGGCCAAGACCTCTCTGATCGAGTCCCGTTTCCTCGCCGGAGACCGGAAGTGTTTTGAAGACTTCCTTTCAACCTCACGCAGCAAAATTCTCCATCGCGATGCACCGGCCTATCTGAGGACCAAGATCGGCGATGTCCATGAGCGGCACAAGAAGTTTGGCGGCTCCCTCTATATGAAAGAGCCCCATGTCAAGGAAGGGGTCGGAGGATTGCGGGATATCCATACGGCCTTCTGGATTGCCAAGGTCAAGTATGGCGTCAACTCTCTGGAAGAGCTGCAGGAGCAGGGAGTGGTCTCCGGGAAGGAAGAAGAGATTCTTCGTCATGCCAAGGAGTTTTTGTGGAAGGTGCGCAATCATCTCCATTATGAGAGTGGGCGGCGCAACGACCTGCTCTCGATGGAGATGCAGGAGGAACTGGCAGCCTTTCTCAAATATCGGGACCTGAAACATACTCTGGCCGTGGAACGCTGCATGCGGGGATATTATCTGCATACCCGGAACATTCATTATTTCACGTCCCTCCTGGTGAACCGTTGTGCGGCATCATTGCAACGAAAATGGTTCAACGGTTTTTCATGGAAGAAAAAAACAGTCGGCTCGGGCTTTGCGATCATCGGCAGACAGCTCTGCGTTCCGGACGACCGGGAGGATTTTTTCCAGGAAGACCCGGTAAGGCTCATGGAGATCTTCGCCCTGGCCCAACGATACCAAGTCTCCCTGGCCGATGCCACGCGCCAGAAGATTCTTTCCTCGCTGGGGCTGGTGAATCATGAATTCCGGAGTTCCGATGCGGTGGCGGCGCTCTTCCTGCAGATCCTCGGCCATGGAGAAAAAGTCGTTGCCACACTTCGTCAGATGCATGAGTTGCGGTTTCTCGGAAAGTATCTTCCCGAATTCGGGGCGCTGACGGCACTGGTGCAGCATGAGATCTACCATGCCTATACCGTGGATGAACACTCCCTGATGACTCTGGATCACCTGGGACGACTGCGGGGCAGTCCCTATCCCGATGAACGATTCTATGCATCCCTCTTCAGCGAAGTTGAAAAACCGGCGCTTCTCTTTCTCTCGCTCCTGCTTCATGACATCGGTAAAGCCATGGGTGCGGGACATGTCCACCGGGGGGGGAAGGCGGTCCCGGCGATCATGCATCGCATGGGATTGTCCCGGGAAGATGCGCGGACCGTAGAATTTCTCGTTCGCAATCACCTGGTGATGGCACACCTTTCCCAGCGGAGGGACCTCCACGATCTCAAGCTGATTGCACAGTTGGCCCGAGTTGTAGAGACGAAAGAACGCCTTTGCATGTTGACCCTGATGACCTATTGCGACAGCCGGGGTGTCGGTCCGGATCTCTGGAATGCCTGGAAGGATTCGCTCCTCCGGGAGATCTTCTTTCGTACCCGCGACCACCTTGCGTCGGATGCCGGGCAGTCGATGACGGAAATCACGGCATCCTATCTGGAAAAGATCCGGGACCGGATCCGCAAAGAAGGGACACAAGCGTATGGACGGGAAGAGGCCGAACGGATTCTCAAAAGCTTTTCACCGGCCTATCTACTCTCGACGCCGCAGCCTCGGGTCATGAAGCATATTTCCATGATCCGAACCGTCGAGAAGGAAGGGATTGTCGTCCAGTGGGAACATGCTCCCGAGAAGGGTTACACGGAAATAAATATCTGTACCTACGATTCCGACGCCCCCGGTCTTTTTTCGCGGATTGCAGGGATGCTGGCATCCAAAGGCATCAATATTTTAGGCGCGCGCATCAACACCACCCATCAGGGAGTCGTCATCGATTGTGTTCACTTTGCTCCGCCACAGGAGTCGATGCGGGAAGACCCGCAATATCAACAGGAGATTCAGGAGGCCCTCCGGGCAGTGGTGCAGCGAACGCAGCAGGTGGACGAGGTGCTGATTGAGCATCGTCCGCCGGCATATCTGAGAAAAAAAGGAAAGCGAACAATCCCGACACGGGTCCGGTTCGATAATGAGGTCTCTGAAAAATATACCGTGATCGATGTCTATGCGGAAGACCGGATCGGTCTGCTTTATCGGATGACCGCCGCATTGGCCGACCTGGGGGTCCACATCCATTCCGCCAAGATCACGACCGAAATGGACCGTGCCATAGATGCGTTTTATGTGACCGACATCTTCGGAGACAAGATCACCGACGAAGGGAAACTCACGGGGATCCGGGAACATTTACTGGGATCCCTGACGCAGGACCGGGAAGCGCATTCTTCCGAAGGTTAGCGAGGGGATTCGGGTCTTGACCCTACCGTGGTTTTCGTGTAGATTTTTGACCAAATAGTGCTCTATTTACGATTCGAGCCATTGAGCAAAGGGATGTCCGGAAAATAGAAACGGGGGAGGGGGATCAGGTCGTGCAGGATGGGGTGTCTTTGAAGCGAAGTGACGTGCTTGCCGTGATCATGGCAGGCGGCAAGGGAAGTCGTTTATTCCCGTTGACCGTCGATCGAGCCAAGCCGGCCGTACCATTTGGCGGCAAATACCGGATCATAGACTTTACCCTCAGCAACTGTATCAACTCCGGGATCAAAAAGGTCTTTGTTCTGACACAGTATAAGTCTTACTCACTGGAACGGCATATTCGGCTCGGCTGGGGATTCCTCAGTAATGAACTGCGTGAGTTCGTCGTCCCGATCCCACCGCAACAGCGCGTCGATGAAACCTGGTACAAAGGGACGGCTGATGCCATTTATCAGAATATTTATTCCATCAAAAAGGAAAAACCCAAATATCTTCTCGTGTTGTCCGGCGACCATATCTACAAAATGGATTACGCTGATCTGCTTCGTGAACACATTGCCAAAAAGGCCGATGCCACCGTGGCGGCCCTGGAAATCGACAAGTATGAGGCTCGGGAATTCGGGGTGCTCCAAGTCGATCCGGACAAACGGATCATCGGTTTTCAGGAGAAACCGGAAAACCCGGTTCCATTGCCGGCGGATCCGGATACCTGCCTGATCTCTCTGGGGGTCTATGTTTTCAGCCTTGAACCGTTGATGAGGGAGTTGGAAGAAGACGCTAAGAAGACCAGTTCCGCTCATGACTTCGGAAAGAATATTATCCCCAAGATGACCCGTGAACAAAATGTTTATGCCTTCCCATTCCGGGATAAGAAGAAAAACAGACCGGGATACTGGAGGGACGTGGGGACTCTCGATGCTTATTGGGAGGCGAACATGGACCTCGTTTCCGTCAGTCCTGTTTTTAACCTTTATGATTCGGTGTGGCCGATCCGGACCTTCCCCGGTGTGGAACCGCCGGCGAAATTCGTCTTCGCGCAGGAATATGCCGGCGGGCGGATGGGCATTGCGCTCGATTCCATCGTTTGCGGCGGTTCCATCATCAGCGGCGGAAGGGTGCAGAATTCCGTGATCGGCGCCAATGTGCGCGTCAACAGTTTCTGTAACGTCACCCAGTCCGTGCTGATGGAGGATGTTGAGCTCGGGAGGCATTCACAGATCAAAAAGGCGATCATTGAAAAAGGGGTGAAAGTCCCGCCCAATTCGATTATCGGGTTTCATCCTGAAGAGGATGCCAAACATTACCATGTTACGGAATCCGGGATTGCCGTTGTCACATAATCGCATCATATCGTCTGAGGGGCGCTTGACGGTCGAAAGCGGGAATGGAAAAAAGGATCTGGAGATGCTTCCGTGACATTTGCAAGAAGTCTTCGCTATCTTTATCTCCGCTTTGTCCGGTTTCGCCGTGAACCTGCGGAACTCGCCCGGGGGATGGCCATCGGCGTCTTTATCGGTTTTACACCGACCCTCGGTTTTCATATGGTTCTTGCCGTGGCCTTCTCCATGATCCTTCAGGGCAACAAGATCATGGCGGCCCTGGGGACCTGGGTCGGTAACTTTGTTACGCTGCCGGTTATTTTTCCCGTGGAATATCTGATCGGACAGTGGTTGCTGGGAGGGAGTCATCCTAACCTGCGGGAACTTTCCATGACTCCTTTTGAGATACTCCATGCAAGTTGGAATATTCTGCTGCCGTTGAGTATCGGCAGTCTGGTTCTGGGAAGTGTGGCGTCCCTCGTGGCCTATTTTCTGACGGTGCCCCTTTTTCGTTTGCTCCAGGAGCGGCATAAAAGAGCACGGAGAGTATCATGAACAGTGGAAGACCGCCGTGGAGTCTGAGCGGATACTGCATGATGATTTTTTATCTTGTCCCTTCCCGGCAGGCGGCGGAGTTGGTGCCTTCCCCTCTGGAAGTGTCGGAAGTGGTCCCAGGCGTCACCCTGGGCGGATTGTATGCCGGTCTTTACCAGACCGGGGATTTCGGTGCCCTCAGTGAGTTCAGTGCCTTTCCGGCCCTGGTAAGGTACAAGAAAAAGCGGGGGTTCTTCGTCCCCTTTTCCATGGTGGAATCCCGTGATGATCTCCCCGGTTATAAGGGGGCCTGGGGCCTGCGCAAGGAGTGTGCCTCCTTTGAATGGCAGGAGGAGAAATCCTGCTACCACCTGAATGTCCTTTGCGGGACCCGGAAGATCGTTGCCATCGAGTTGAATGCACGTCGGCTGACGCTGCCCATTCGGATCTCCTTTCCCTTTTTTCATGTCCGTTCCCGGGGAGTGATCTCCTACCATGCCGATTATGCAGCCCGGGTCCATCTTTCCTCCTCCAGAGTAGAGATCCCTCCGGAGAGCCCCCTGGCGGAATTCGGGCTGAAGCGGAAAGTGATGACCACCTTGTGGGAGTCTACGAAGATTCTCCTCCATCCCCCGGAATCAGAAAAGCATATCGTGATCCAGGAAGGGGCTTCGGAGGGGATCTTTCGTGTCGGCGGAGAACAATTTGACCGGGGGGGCGTGCAACGTCCTCTTGAGGGATCCCGGTCGGTTCTCTCTGCAGGGCAGGAAAAACGGCAAAAGCCGGTGATGGTTTAGGATGTTTTTATGAAACCTGATCAATTCCACAAAGACCTCCGGAAAGGGAAGGTTCCACCGGTTTGTCTCCTCTATGGCGAAGAAGGACTGCTGATTGACGAGACGCTGGATATGATCCGGAAGAAACTCTCAGCGCGTAAGGGAGAGACCCTGGATGAAGAGATCTTTTATGGTGGGGAGGCAGACCCTGCCTTAATACTCCAGTCTGCCCGGACCTTCTCACTCTTTGGTGAGACCAAGTTGATGGTTGTCAAAGAGTTCCACCGGATGGGTGAGGCCGGCAGGAATCTCTTCCTCGATTACCTGGAAGACCCTTCGGAAAAGACCTATCTTGTTTTCCTCGCAGAGAAGGTGGACCTTCGCAAGAAGCTTTTTGCCCGCCTACAGAAAAAATGGCCTGCCGTCCGCTTCTATCATCCCTATGATGCGGCTGCAACAGAGCGGTGGATTCGTTCCTATCTCAAAGGGAACGGCTTCGGGATCGACCGGGAGGCGATCCGGTTTCTCTACGAGGCCCACGGAAAAGAACTTCAGGTTTTGAAGAACGAGTTGGATAAGTTGATGCTCTACCGCGGAGAACCCGGGGAGATTGTCCTGACCGATGTAGCCGAGATTTCAGGGCAGTCAAGGGAGTTTAACCCCTTCGAACTGGCCGATGCCATTGGGGACCGGGACCTGGTACAGGCACTTCGGATCCTCCATCGTCTTCTGGAGGACGGCGCTCCGCTGGTTTTTCTCCTCTCTGTGCTGATCTCGAAGATCCGGAAGATCCGGCAAGGGAAACACCTGGAAGAGGAGGGCGCAACGGACCGGGAGATCCTCGCTGCACTGGGAGTGCGTTTTCAGGGCGAACGCCTCCTGAGGCAATGCAGGGGATTTACCGGAGAAGCATTGGATCGAATTTATGGGGAATTGTTGTCACTGGATGAGGCGATGAAGACCGGTCGCAGTCAACCGGGGATTCTGGTCGAGTTGCTGATCTGCCGGATCTGCCACGGCGACACGTTACGCACTGGCGGAGATCCGGTTCACCTTTTTCGTGAGGTTTGATTTCTTACGTGCTGCCTTGTTCTTGTGAATCAGGCCCTTGGAGGCGCTTTTGTCCAAGACTCGCACTGCATCGAGCAGACAGGTCTTTGCTTTTTCTCCGTCCTTTTGCTCAATCGCGGTTTCCGCATTCTTCAGGATCGTCCGCATCCGGGAGCGTTGCTGACGGTTTCGTTCATTTCGCTTCACATTCTGACGAGCCCTTTTGATCGCTGATTTGTGATTAGCCAATTTGTAAATCCTCCAGTTTGTTTAAGCCGTAATAAATAGCATTATGAAAGGGAGGATGTCAAGATTTTCTTTTTCGGGCGGAATTTTTTTTACGAACAGCGGCCATCAGTTTTTCCACCTCCCAGGCGTCGAGTTTCCGGAATTTCCCCTGGGCCAGCGAACCTAAATGGATGGGGCCGATGCGGGTCCGGGTCAGTTTCAGTACGGAATGCCCGATTTTATCAAACATCCGCCGGATCTGCCGATTCTTTCCTTCATGGAGGGTGATCTCCAGGATTGCATTGGCCGGCAGATTTTTGATCTTCTTGATCTCCATGGGGGCGGTCATTCCCTCTTCCAGACGAATGCCCCGGCGCAATCTCTGTAGTTTTTCCGGGGAGGGTTTCCCCTTGACCTTGACCCGATAGACCTTCGGGAGGTGGCGGGTGGGATGGGTGATTGCATGGGCCAGGTCTCCGTCGTTCGTCAGGAGCAGAAGGCCTTCCGTATGAAAATCGAGTCTTCCCACCGGCGTCACCCGTTCTTTGATTCTGTGAATTAGATCGATCACCGTGGGACGGCCTTCGGGGTCCTTCATGGTCGTGACAAAACCGTCCGGTTTGTTGAGGATGAGGTAGACCTTGCGGGTCTCCGGTCGGATCAGTTTTCCTTTGACCTTGATGTGGCTGTCCTCGGGATCGACTTTGGTCCCGAGGTCGACGATCCGTTTCCCGTTCACCGTGACCTGACCGTCAGCGATGAGTCGTTCCGCTTCGCGCCGGGAGGCGATCCCGGCCTGGGCGATGATTTTTTGGAGTCGTATTTTCTCATTCATCGAGTCAGTCTCTTATGATATGATGTAATAAACCTTGACGATCAAAGAGAATCCTTATGGCCTTCATTCGCGGAAACCCACTGGCCCTGGCAAAGGATATTGCCGAAGGGTATATTACCGTGAACCCTCTTCTCTTCAAGAAGTTCCGGGAATCGGACTATCAAGAACTGTATCACCACCTGATCAAGGTGCAGAAAATGGTGCGGGCGGAAGCGCCTCCTTTGACGGATCACGCGGGTGTTCGACAGCGGAACATGCGGCTTCAGCGGTTGAATACCAGCCTGATGGTATTGAGGTATCACTGCAAAAAGTTAAAAATCCTTCTGGTATGATCACGCTGTGCCGCTGGACTCCTCCACGGCGGTTGTTTCTTCTTCCGGTGAAGGAGGAGGGTTCTCTTCTTCAGTCGTCGGCCGGTTCTCCTCCTGTTCTTCCACCTCTTCCATAATCTCCTGAAACTCTTTCAGTGTCGGCAGGTCTTTCAGTGACCGGAGGCCGAAGTATTCCAGGAACTCCCGGGTGGTAGAGTACATGATGGGGTTGCCCACGGCCTCCATACGTCCTGCGACCTTGATCAGATCCCGCTCCAGCAGGGTCTTGATTACTCCTGAAGAGTTCACGCCGCGGATGGCTTCAATTTCCGGAGTGGTCACCGGTTGCTTGTAGGCGATCGTGGCCAGCACTTCCAGGGCGGCGCCGGAGAGGCGGACTTTCTTGGGGCGGTTCAGCTTTTTGATCCAGCCACCGATCTCCTTCCGGGTGACGAGGCGGTACCCGCCTGCCAGTTCCACAACCTGCAAGGCGCTGCCGTTCTCCTCGAGGAATTTGGCAAGGTCCGCAATCGTCTTTCGAATCGCTCCCTTGTCGAGGTCTTCGGGTGCCAGAATCTCGTGAATCTTCTGGAGGGGCAGCGGGGTCTCGGACGCAAAAATTAAACCTTCGATCACCTGCCTGAGTTCATTTTCGTTCATGATTCCTCCGGGTTGAAGTGTTCCGGCGGGGCGTGCAATGGGGGCTCTGTTCCATCGCCTTTCCGCTGTACGGCTTGCTGTATCCGGATGGTGCCGAAACGTTCCGCCTGTTCAATCCGGACCAGCCGGAGCCGGATGATTTCAAGGAGTGCGAGAAAAGTAACGATAATCTCCTGCCGAGGCGGCAGTCCGGGAAAAAGTTCTTCAAAACGGATACTTCGCTTTTGTGCCAGCTTGTCCATGATCCAGGAGATTTTCTCCTTGATACTCATGGTCTCTACCGTCACCTCATGGACCCCATTGACATTCGGTCGGCTGAGTACCTTGCGGAAGGCCTCCATCAGGTCCAGCAGATTCAGGTTGATCAAGACCACTTCCTGTTCGGCCTTGATGTCCGTCGGGGCGCCGACGGCGTAGGTGTCGATCCAGAGGTTTTCCTGGGACTTCAGTTCCTGGGCGGCCTCCTTGAACTTCTTGTATTCCAGCAGACGTTCCACCAGTTCTGCCCGGGGATCAATCCCTTCATCATCGGTATCGCTCTCTTCGGGCGGCAGAAGCATCTTTGACTTGATCTGGGTCAGGGTGGCGGCTACGACGAGGAAATCTCCGACCACGTCGAGATTCAAGGTCTTCATCAGATCGAGATAGTCCAGATACTCTTTCGTGATCAGGGCAATCGGGATATCGTAGATATCGAGCTCATGCTTCCGAATCAGATGCAGGAGCAGGTCCATGGGACCTTCGAAGATGTTGAGTTTGACTTTGTAGGACAAACGAAAAATCCCCCTGTATCCCCCTTTGGCAAAGGGGGATTGAATCGCAATAACAGCCCATTAGAAGGGCGGATAGAAACGTCAGATCTTCATGGCCGCCCGGACCTCTTCCATTGTTTGTGCTGCGACCTTTTGCGCGGCGGCCGTTCCTTGTTCCAGAATGGCGTCGATCTCCTCGGGGTGCTCCATCAGGGCAGCCCGTTTTTCATGGATCGGGGCGAGCCGTCGGATCATGTTCTCTGACAGAATCTTCTTACAGTCGATGCAGCCGATTCCCGCCGTCCGGCAACCTTCGGCAACCTCGGCGATTTGAGATTCCGAGGAAAAAATCTTGTGATAGGCATAAACGGGAGAGAGTTCCGGATCGCCGGGGTCATTGCGACGTTTCCGTTGCGGATCGGTCATCATGGTCCGGAGTTTCTCCCAGATCGTTTCCGGTGAGTCGGAGAGATAGATGCAGTTGTTGTAGCTCTTGCTCATCTTCCGGCCGTCCGTACCGGGAAGCTTCAGGATCTTTGTATGGATCGCCTGGGGCTCGGGGAAGACCTCTTCATAGAGATGATTGAAGCGGCGTCCGATCTCCCGGGTCAGTTCCAGGTGTGGGAGCTGGTCGATCCCAACGGGGACCTTGTGGGCTTTGTAGATCAGGATGTCTGCAGACTGCAGTACGGGATAGCCCAGAAAACCATAGGTCGAAAGATCTCGCCCTGTCAACTGCTGCTGCTGTTCCTTGTAGGTGGGGCAGCGTTCCAGCCAGGGGAGGGGCGTGATCATGGAGAGGAGAACGTGGAGTACGGCATGGTCGGGGATCCCCGACTGGATGAAGATCGTCGCCTTCTCCGGATCGATCCCGACGGCAAGCCAGTCGATCAGCATCTCCCGGATGTTGGCCCGGATCTCTTCCGTATTCGAATAATCGGTGGTCAGGGCGTGCCAGTCGGCGACAAAGAAGAAACATTCGTAGTCCTCCTGCATCTCCTGCCAATTCTGCAGCGCCCCCAGGTAGTTCCCCAGATGGAGGCGTCCCGTAGGCCGCATGCCGCTTAAGACTCGTTCTTTACTCATTTGCAATCCTCGCTAATTAGTTCAACCCAGCTGCGGGCGTCGATTATTTTTTACCATCACCTTTGTCTCGCCTTGAGATGGATGGTGTGAGATGATCTTTCAGAATTACCCTCCCAGCAACAGGGTAAGAATCCAGTTGAAGAGAGGCCAGAGGGTATAATTCAGTACGCCGCTCATGATCAGCAGGATCAGGATCATCATCCCATAGGGTTCGATCCGGGCAAAGCGTATCGCCTTTTCCGGCGGAAGGAGGCCGACCATGATCCTGCCTCCGTCCAGCGGCGGCAGGGGAATCAGGTTAAAGAGCATGAGTAAAACGTTGATCACGACCCCCACGCCGGCCATCAGCACCAACGGCACGGCAAGGAGCAGCGTCGGGGAGGCGTTGTGCAGGGGAGGGATCTGCATGGTACCGATAAAGACGGTAAAGATCAACTTCAGCGGCGGAAAAAGTTTGACGAGCAGGGTATAGATTAATGTGAAAAGAAGCGCCAGACCGAGGTTGGTCATGGGGCCTGCACCAGCCACGTAGATCATCTCCTGTTTCGGATGGCGGAGGTTCCGGAAATTCACCGGCACCGGTTTGGCCCATCCGAAGAGAAACCTGGAACCAACGAAGATCAGAAAGAGGGGCAAAATAATGGTCCCGATCGGATCTATGTGGGGCAAAGGGTTCAAGGTCAGTCTTCCCATCTGCCGGGCGGTACTGTCTCCGAACATTTCCGCGACCCAACCGTGTGCAACTTCGTGAAGAATGATGGAGAAGATGATCGGCGGCGCCATGACCGCTGCAATCTGGACGAAATGTCCCGGATCCATTTAGTATCCTGTTATATTACAATGAGTTAAAAGACATACTTCATCTAAGATGTGAGGTCTTGAGATGTCCGCTGAAAATTACCAGAAGGGGGTGGCAAAGTCAATGTTTTTGTCTGCTGGAGCAGGCAGGAAGGGAGCTACTCCGTTTCGTGGAGATCAATCCGACCGATCCGGATTCCCTTGATTGCCGTGAGATGCTGTTTGCGAACGATCTTTTGCTGGAATGAATCATCCGGACTGCTGGTGGATAATTCCGGATAGTGAAGTTTCCGGGTAAAAAGGATCCTGCCCCTTGAATAGACAGAGGTTTGGACGGTACCGTTGGAGCCGATCTTTTCCGTAAGAATATGGAGGGGGCGGTCCCGGTACTCGATGTTGTCCATGAACCAGACTTCCTTCTTTTCTTCTCTTTCCGGTTCGTCAAAGGCTGCCTTTTCGGTCCCTGCAGCAGGAAGGCTCATCTCTTCCATGATCCTGTCGGCAATGAGATTCAGCTGTTCCGAGGCCTTGCGGTTTTCGGGATCCAGCGTGAAAGGGCGAAGTTTTTGCGTCGACATCTTGATCCCCGGATCGTATTCCATGGTGCCCAGGAGTTCCGGCGTGATGGCGGAGAACTTCCCGCTCACTGTGGAGACCACTTTCGCCGCACGGACATCTTCAGGCTTGTCCACCATGTTGATGATCAAACCCGGCGAAAACCGCTCCAGCATCCCCATAATTACGTCTCTGTAGTAGCGGTCCACATGGGTGAGACGGTCGAGCAGTTCCGGGACGGAGCTGATCTTGTCGCGGCTCCGGACGTGCGTTGCCGAGTGGACCATATAGGAGATCAGCGTATTGTTGGGGAAGCTCTTGAGGATCTTTCGAAAGACTGCCATCTTCAGGAACTGATAGGTGTTCTGGATGGAAGAAGGATCATTGGTGGTAATCATGATCCCTTCGTCGGAGAGCAGAAAAAGATCGAGAATGTCCGGTGTGATGGCGCCGCCCAGATCGATGAGCAGAATATCCGCGTTCAGCCGGGGAATGGCAGCGATGATTTTTCGGGTTAATTGAGTCTTGTAGTCAGGGTAGGCCGGAAGATGGCGGCTACCACCGATGACAAAGAGATCCGGGACGGGCGTCTCAACCATGATGTCGGAGAGGTGCGAGGCATTCCCCGTTAAGAGGTCATTCAGTGTCTTCGGCAGGTAGGGGATGCCCAGTGCCGTATGCAGATTAGAGGCGCCGAGGTCTGCGTCTAAGAGCACGACCTTGCGGTTCATTCGGGCAAAGAGAATCCCGAGATTGGCGGCGAGCATGGTTTTACCCACGCCGCCTTTTCCACTTGCGATCGGAAGGATGCGCATCATTCGTGATCTCCGCTATCGGTTCCCCGAAAAGTTTTCTTTAAGATACGGGAACATAGTGAAGTTGTCAATCATTTTCATCT
>CAYQVN010000031.1:0-9907 GCA_964420895.1 uncultured Nitrospirota bacterium
GCCTGAATGTAGGCTGCGTTCCGTCCAAGTGCCTGATTCGCTCCTCTCGGGTCTGTGCCGATGTCCAAAGCGCTGCCGATTTCGGAATCCAGGTCCCGGAAGGATCGGGCGCTGATTTTGCCGCTGTCATGGAACGGATGCGGAGGCTTAGAAGCCGGATCAGTCACCACGATTCCGCGGCCCGCTTCCGGGATCTCGGTGTCGACATTTTCCTGGGGGAAGGCCGATTCTCCGGCCCCGACACCGTGGAGGTGGAAGGCAAGACTCTTCGTTTCAAAAAGGCGGTCCTCGCCACCGGTGCCCGGGCCTTTCACCCGCCCGTCCCCGGTCTTGAGGAGGCGGGGTTTCTCACCAATGAAACCGTCTTCTCTTTGACCGAACGTCCGCCCCGGCTGATGGTCTTCGGCGCCGGGCCCCTGGGCAGTGAACTGGCCCAGACCTTTCAACGCCTCGGATCGCAGGTCACCATCATCGAGCGGGCCCCCCAGTTTCTGACCCGGGAAGACCCCGATGCATCCAAACTCATCTCCGATGCCTTTGCCCGGGACGGGATCGATGTCCGACTTAATACGGTGGTTGAAAAGGTCGTCCGCGAAGGAGAAGAGAAGGTCATCCACCTGAAGACCGACGGAAAGGAGGAGATCCTCACCGTCGACGAGATCCTCGTAGGAGCGGGTCGGTCGCCCAACGTGGAGGGACTGAACCTCGAAGGAGTAGGGGTCGAATACGACACCCGGCGGGGGGTCACAGTCAACGATTTCCTGCAGACGACGAACCCGCGGATCTACGCAGCAGGGGACATCTGCCTGGCCTATAAATTCACCCATACCGCCGACGCCACGGCACGGATCGTCATCCAGAATGCCCTGTTTATGGGACGTAAGCGACAGAGCGCACTGACAATCCCCTGGTGCACCTATACCGATCCGGAAATCGCCCATGTGGGGATGTATGAAAAAGACGCTACGGCAAAGGGGATTGCCGTGGATACCTTCACGCGCCCGATGAGTGAAGTAGACCGGGCGATTGCCGATGGAGAAGAGGAAGGATTTGTGAAGATCCACGTGAAAAAAGGGACCGATCAGATCCTCGGGGCCACCATCGTCGCCCGTCATGCAGGGGAGATGATCAACGAGATTACCCTGGCCATGGTCGGCAGGATCGGCCTGTCAAAACTTTCCAATGTCATCCACTCCTACCCCACCCAGGCGGAAGCGATCCGGCAGACGGCTGATGCCTATAACCGGACCCGACTGACCCCCTTCGTGAAGGGACTCTTTACCCGCTGGCTTGCCTGGACCCGATAAGAAGGGCCGGTGGACCGGTTTACCGGGAGAGGCCTTTCCCTTTCAGTTCGAGGTATTTCAGGATCTGCCTTCCCGTCATGGCCAGGGAGAAGATGAAGCAGACCATGGCAAAGAGGAGAAAATCGGTGGGCGTGAGCCCCATGATTCGAGGAAGATAGACGGTGGTCATGTTGATCAGCTTCTGAATCAGTCCGATGGTGATGCTGAAAATTCCAAGAACGATCGCCAGTTCCACCAGCGCCCGCGACGTGGATGTAATCATTCTCAAAACCCCCCTTTTTCAATTGCGGCTGTAAAAACAGGCACAATCTACACCATTTCTCTACAAAATTCAACACTTACATAAGAACAAGTACACTTTGTAAGTATTTTTGCGCCAATACAATGACGAAGTTCGGCTGTTTGTGAAATTTTTTTCATTTTTTCAACTTTTTTTCGCGACTTTTGGGGTCGAATTGTTACTAATACCTGTAAAAGTGGTCATCATTGTTTCATCATCCCAGGAAAGGAAAAACTCATGAAAGAGATCCTCTTTGAAAAAGTCATCGTCATCTTCGGTTCGGCCGTGGGATTTCTCTCCATTGCTATTCTGCTGGCTTCGGTACAGTTCCCCGTCTGAATAAAAAAACCCCGGACATAATAATATATCCGGGGCAGATGGTTTCACGATAGATTGTATTTGTCTTTGCCTCAAGCCTGAGGGGCCACATTCACCGCCATGGGACCCTTGGGGCCTTCCGAGACCTCGAAGACAACACGCTCTCCCTCCTCAAGGGTCTTGTATCCTTCACCATCAATGGATGAATAATGGACGAATACATCTTTGCCCTCTTCCGGGGTGATAAAACCATACCCTTTCACCGGGTTGAACCACTTCACAACACCTTCCGACATTCCTGCCTCCCTTCCTGATTTTCCCTTTGCCCCTCCGCAAGAACAAAGTTCCATCACCCTCCTGCAGGTGCCCTCCAAAAACCTCTGATGGGGAATGCGGATTGTCGAGACACCGAAACTTTTTGCAAGATAGCGGTAAGAGAAATTCAAGTCAAGAATTTTTTCACGGCTGGGGAAGCACAATCAAGCAACCACCGCTATTGACCCCCTCAAGGCAAGCAGCACAAGGCGTTGCCCCTTTTCCCTTGAGTCGGCAAAAGGCCTGTGATAGATTCAGACCCCAGCCCCTGAAAGGAGAACGGCTTTGAAAACCGCCTACTTCGACTGCTTTGCCGGTATCAGTGGAAACATGGCCTTGGGCGCCCTCCTCCATGCCGGTCTCCCCCGGAAGACCCTCGTCGAAGAATTGGATAAACTCTCCCTCACGGGGTACCGGATCGAACCGACCTCCTCCCGGCGCGGTGCGCTTGCCGGCATCCATGTGGAAGTTTCGGTCGAGGAAAATCAACCCCGTCGCAACCTGGACAAGATTCTCTCCCTGATAGATCAAAGCAGACTGTCACCGGCTGTGAAAGAAAAGAGCGGGAAGCTCTTCCGGCTGCTCGGTGAGGCGGAGGCCTGGGTCCACGGCATGGAATTGCCTCAGGTCCATTTTCACGAAGTCGGCGCCGTCGATGCCATTGTCGATATCGTGGGGACCGTGGCCGGACTGGACCGGATGGGCATCGAGAAGATCGTCGCCTCCCCGGTCAACGTGGGAAGCGGAACGGTCCGGACCGAACACGGTCTTCTCCCCGTCCCCGCACCGGCAACGGCTCACTTGTTACGGGAAAAACCGACCTATGCCGCTGGGGAAGCCCGGGAATGGACGACACCGACGGGGGCCGTCCTCTTGGCCGGACTGGCCGACTCTTTCGGCGGGCAGCCCGGAATGGAGGTCACCTCCATCGGATATGGTCTGGGCAGTGCAGAGACCGAAGAGAGGCCGAACTGTCTCCG
This sequence comes from uncultured Nitrospirota bacterium, assembly GCA_964420895.1. Lineage (GTDB taxonomy): Bacteria > CG2-30-53-67 > CG2-30-53-67 > CG2-30-53-67 > CG2-30-53-67 > JAADIO01. The sequence goes on from CAYQVN010000031.1 coordinate 3,201, forward strand.
GATTATGATCGGTGAGGAAGTTTCCGGCACCGCCGATACCTGCTGGCTGATCGAGACGAACATCGACGACATGACGCCGGAACTCTTCGGTCATGTCATGGAACGCCTCTTGGAAGAAGGGGCGCTGGACGTCTTTTTCACCCCCATACAGATGAAAAAAGGCCGCCCCGCTGTCCAGATCGGCCTGCTGGCCCCCGAGGGGAAGGAGCGGCACCTGCAAAAGCTCCTTTTCCGGGAAACCACCGCCATCGGTCTGCGACGGAACCGGGTACTCCGGGAAAAGCTCCTCCGCAAGACAATCCATGTGGAGACGGAATACGGCGAGATCCCCGTTAAAGTCGGGATCCTCGACGGAACCGTAGTCAATGCAGCCCCGGAATACGATGCCTGTCGGGCACTTGCCCGGAAACACAACCTTCCTTTAAAAGAGATCATGGAGATCGCCCTGGCGGCGGCAAGGAGCATATGGTGAACGAGGCGATTATCATCCTCGTTACAGCCTCCTCCGAGGAAGAGGCCCGGACCCTCGCCCGGGAGCTGGTCAACGCCAGACTTGCAGCCTGCGCCAACATCCTCCCCGGTCTCACCTCCCTCTTTCACTGGAAGGGAAAGGTAGAAGAAGAAAAGGAGGTCCTCCTGATCCTGAAAAGCCGGGCGGAACTCTTCGACAGCATTGAGGCACGTGTCCGGGCACTGCACAGCTACGAGGTGCCCGAAATCATCGCCCTGCCGATCCAGCACGGCTCTGCCCCCTACCTGGCGTGGATCGTTGATGAGACAGGCGGCGCAGGTTGATAAAGACCGCTCACAGATTCCGGTTGCAATATATGGCCGGTCCACTCTACAATGGAGAAGGAAAGGGCAAGAGGAATCCCCCATGGGCGAGATTGAACAACTCCAGGCAATCATCCAGGACCAGACCCGGCTGCTCATCGAAAAAAACCGGCGCCTGGCCGAACTGGAATACCGGCTCAAAGAGATGATCGTCACCGGCAGCCGGCGGGAGGACCTCGCCCGGCTCCAGGCGCAATTGAATAAGGACACCATCGAAGGGCAATCGAGTCTCTTTCGTTCCCTCCTCGAAACGGTCCCCTGCGGCATTCTGATCTTCAATGCAAAAAGGATCGTCGTTACCTGCAATCCCAGGGCACTCAAGCTCCTGGAAACCTCGGAAGAGGAGATCGTCGGGAAACAGGACAGCCTCTTTCTTGCTCCCTGCAAGGAAGAAATCGACCAGGCCCTTGATCAGGGCAAGACAAAGCAGATCAAGTGTGTCTCCTTTTCAAGAAAAACAGGCGGTGAGATCCTTCTCTCCCTCCACATTTCGCCCATTCTGAACAGCCGGGAGGGTCTTCTCGGCGGGATTGTCCTCCTTTCCGAGTCATCGGCGGATCCTACCAAGATCCTGAGAGAAGAGGAACTTCCGGAAGAAAACGTTGTTCCCCATGGTTCCTGATCCCGCCCGTCATTTAAACGCAATCTACGAAAATCTCTTTTCCGCCTACGGACCGCAAGCGTGGTGGCCTGCAAAAAGCCGCTTCGAGGTGATCGTCGGCGCCATCCTGACCCAGAATACCAACTGGAAGAACGTAGAGCGGGCGATTACAAACCTGCGTAAAGCAGGACTTTTACAATATAATAAACTCCGCAAGGTGCCCACCCGGAAACTTGCCGAGTTGATCCAACCTTCCGGTTATTTCAACATCAAGGCGGAGCGTCTTGAGTCATTCTGCCGTTTCCTACAGAAAGAATATCAAGGCAGTCTCAACAAATTGTTCCGGGAGCCGACGGAAGTGCTCCGGGAAAAGCTCCTCTCCGTCAAGGGGATCGGTCCGGAAACGGCCGACTCGATTCTCCTCTACGCCGCGCAAAGGCCGGTCTTTGTCGTCGATGCCTACACCCGCCGGGTCCTGAGCCGCCACGGCCTCTGCAGGGAGACAAGTTCCTACGAGGAGATCCAGTCTCTCTTCATGGAAAATCTCGACGGTGATGTTCAAATGTTCAATGAATACCACGCCCTTTTCGTCCAGGTCGGAAAGCTTCACTGCACTCCCAAGCCCCGTTGCACCGAATGTCCTCTGGCGAAAAGGACGAAAAAGCGCTAAAAAGCCCTCCGTGTCCTTCCAATCCTCTTGAAAGATATAATCATTTTGAGGATTGACATTTTTTTTATCTCCCCCTTATAATAAAAGTATGGGCGATGCCCATCTTTTTTTGTGTTCCCGGGAGTAAGAGGGGTGGGGTCGAAAGGAATTGACAGTTCCCTTCGGGATATGGTAAACCCTCCCAAACCTGTGGAATGACAACACCTTGTGAGGACTGAGGGAAACCATGAAAAAATACACGGTCATGATCATGTCCGATCCGACGGCAAAGGTTCGAAAGCTTCGAATCCCTGCCTTTGCTCCGATCCAGTTGATCAGCACGGCAATTGCCCTGCTGCTGGTCATCGGAATCCTGACAGTCTATTTCGTTTCCGATTATGTCCGGATGAGAGGCGATTTGACGGAGCTCAATGCCCTGCGTAAGGAAAACACGGTTCAGCGTTTTCAACTGCAGGCCTTCGGCAGGAACCTCGATCTTCTGAACCGTGAAATCGATTCCCTCCGGAATTTTGATCACAAACTCCGGGTCATGGCCGACCTGGAAGAAACCCCTGACAGTGAAAACCTCCTCGGGATCGGCGGCCCGGAAAATCTCAGTCTCCCGCCGGCTTACCAGACCAATCTTTCGGGACAGATTGTTGACGATCTCAATTCTCTGCAACAGAACACGGCCCGCCAGGAGATCAGCTACCAGGAATTGCTCGACTTCTTCTCCGACCAGAAATCCCTCCTGGCCTCGACCCCGTCGATCTGGCCGGTCCGGGGATGGGTCACCTCAGGTTTCGGGAAACGGAGCGACCCCTTTACGGGCTACCCCAAGATGCATGATGGGCTCGATATTGCGACTCATACGGGGACGCCGGTCATCGCCCCCTGTGACGGGATTGTCACCCGGGTAAAACGGGACTACGGCTACGGTAAGATGCTGGAGATCAACAACGGTCAGGGGATCGTCCTCCGTTTCGGCCACAATTCAAAAATCATCGTGAACCGAGGAGACCGCGTCAAGCGGGGCGATCTGATCTCCTATGTTGGGAACACCGGCCGCAGCACCGGCCCACACCTCCATTACGAGGTGATCGTGAACGGCGTTCCCGTTAATCCGAAGAAATATATCTTGAATTAACGTCTTTACCGGCAGAAGAGGAAACGCTCTTTTCCATTGAAAAAACATTCCCTTTAAGCTACCATACCCCGGTGTTTGTTCCACCGGGGTTTTTCATTTTCCCCTTTACCTGACTGAAGATAACTTATGTTCGCCTATATCCTCAAAAAGATCCTCGGCACCCACAACGAACGAGAGCTGAAGAAGATCCGCCCCTTTGTCGGCCGGATCAACGACCTGGAACCTGAGATCCAGGCACTCTCCGACGAAGCCCTCACCGCCAAGACGGAGGAGTTCCGGGACCGGCTGCAAAAAGGCGAAGGTCTGGACGATCTTCTCTGCGAGGCCTTTGCCGTCGTCCGGGAAGCCTCCCAGCGCGTCCTCGGGATGCGCCATTTCGATGTCCAGCTGATCGGCGGCATTATCCTTCACCAAGGCCGGATTGCCGAAATGAAGACGGGGGAAGGCAAAACGTTGGCGGCCACCCTCCCCGTCTATCTCAATGCCCTCGAAGGGAAGGGGGTCCATGTCGTCACCGTCAACGATTACCTCGCCACACGTGACAGCAGTTGGATGGGGAAGATCTATCAGTTCCTTGGAATGTCCGTGGGGTGCATCGTCCACGGGCTCACCGATGAGGAGCGAAAGGCAGCCTACGGCTGCGACATCACTTACGGCACCAACAACGAGTTTGGTTTCGATCACCTTCGGGACAACATGAAGTTCCGCCTTGCCGACTACGTGCAGCGCGACTTTCATTATGCTATTGTCGATGAGGTCGACAGTATTCTCATTGATGAGGCCCGGACCCCTCTGATCATCTCCGGCCCCACGGACGAGTCGACGGACAAGTACTATCATATCGACAAGGTGATCCCTCGCCTCAGTAAAGAAGAAGACTACACCATCGATGAAAAGGCCAACTCCGTGGCGTTGACGGAGGAAGGAAACGAAAAGGTCGAGCAGGCCCTGGGCCTGAACAACCTCTACGATCCTGCCAACATCGACTTAGTCCATCATGTCAACCAGGCGCTGAAGGCACACACCCTCTTCAAAAGGGATATCGACTACGTCGTCAAGGAGGGGGAAGTCCTGATTGTCGACGAGTTTACGGGACGCCTCATGCCGGGCCGCCGCTACAGCGATGGACTGCATCAGGCCCTGGAGGCGAAGGAGGGGGTGAAGATCGCCCGGGAAAATCAGACCCTCGCCTCCGTCACCTTTCAGAATTATTTCAGGATGTACAAAAAACTTGCCGGAATGACCGGAACCGCCGACACCGAGGCTGAAGAGTTCAACAAAATCTATAACCTCGAAGTCATCGTCATGCCCACCAACCAACCGATGATACGGAAAGACAATCCCGACCTGATCTATAAAACCGTCCAGGAGAAGTTCCGCGCCGTTGTCGAGGAGATCAAAGACTGCCACCACCGGGGGCAGCCGGCCCTGGTAGGAACGATCTCTATTGAAAACTCCGAACGGCTCTCGGCGCTGCTGAAAAAAAACGGCATCCCCCATCACGTTCTGAATGCCAAACACCATGAGAAGGAAGCGGAGATCGTCGCCCAGGCCGGTCGGCTCGGAGGAGTCACGATTGCCACCAACATGGCAGGCCGCGGTACCGACATCGTATTGGGGGGCAACCCGGAATTCCTCGCCCATGACAAGGCCGCGGAAGGCTCCGAGAAATACGAAACCCTCCTGGAGCACTTCACGAAGCAGTGCAGCGAGGACAAGGAAAAGGTCCTTCACGAAGGGGGACTCCATATCCTCGGGACGGAACGGCACGAAAGCCGAAGGATCGACAACCAGCTCCGGGGCCGGGGCGGCCGACAGGGAGACCCCGGAAGCTCCCGGTTCTATCTCTCCCTGGAAGACGACCTGCTGCGCATCTTCGGAGCAGAGCGGATCTCCTCCATCATGGATCGATTAGGGATTGAGGAAGATGTCCCCATCGAAAACAAGATGGTCACCAAGGCGATCGAGAACGCCCAGAAGAAGGTCGAGGCCCAGAACTTCAATATCCGGAAACAGCTCCTCGAATACGACGACGTGATGAACCAGCAGCGGGAGGCGATCTACGGGCTGCGCCGGGAGATCCTGGAGGGAGAAACCATCAAGGAGATGATCCAGGAGATCATCGACGATCTGCTGGACCGCTATCTTGAGACCTACGCCGGCGATGAGAAGAGTGGCACAAAATGGGACACCGAAGGTCTGAAGGATTTCTATTATCGCATCTTCAACCTCGACCTTCCCTTTGAGGCGGAAGAGATCGCGGGAATGGACCTGCCGACACTCAAGGAAAAACTTAGGGCCCACGTCGGCAATATCTATTATGAAAAGGAACTCGAGTTTGGTGAGCCTTTCATGCGTCACATCGAACAGATGGTTCTTCTCCAATCCCTTGACACCCAGTGGAAAGATCATCTTCTCGGCATGGACGCCATCAAGGAAGGGATCGGACTTCGAGGCTATGGCCAGCGGGACCCCCTGGTGGAGTACAAGAAGGAAGGCTTTACCATGTTCCAGGACTCTCTGGCACGAATCGACGAAAATGCCGTCACCACCCTCTTTCACATCCAGATCCAGCAACCGGAAGAAGTGGAATTGGCCCGTCAACCCCGGCAGCAACAGATGGTCTTCAGCCACGGTGAAGGGGGGGGCGGAGCGGCCAAAGTACAGACCGTCATCAAGGGGGAAAAGGTCGGACGGAACGCCCCCTGTCCCTGCGGCAGCGGGAAAAAATATAAACGATGCTGCGGACGGTAACCGTCCGGAAGGAGGACGCAAATCAAAGTCGCCGGCATCCAACTCACCACGACCGACAACATCGAAACAAACTTGCAGAAGGCCCTGCAGTTCGCCGGTCACGCAGCGGAAAGCGGCGCCCGCATCGTCTGCTTCCCCCAGCTCTTCTTTCTTCCCTGGTTTCTTCATGAAGAGAAAGAAGAAGCCCGGGGCCATGCCATCACAGCAGATGACGAGATCCTCGCCTCCTTTGGGGAGGCTGCAAAGAAACATCAGATCGTCCTCATCTGCCCCTTCTATGAGCAGGGAGCCCAAGGAGAGTATTCCTCTGCCGCGGTCTTCGATGTAGACGGGACCCTCGCCGGAATCTACCGGAAGAACCATATCCCCGACCTCTCCGGCTGGAAGGAAAAATTCTATTTTGCCCCCGGCGAGACCGGCTTTCCTGTCTTCGACACAGCCTGCGGCCGGATCGGGGTGCAGCTCTGCTGGGACAACTTCTTTCCTGAAGGATGCCGGTCGCTGGCCCTGGCCGGCGCGGAGATCGTCTTTGCCCCCACAGCAGCGGCCTATGCCTCCCAGGAGCGGTGGTTCCATGTCCTTTCGGCCAACGCCTTTGTGAACAACCTCTTCCTTTTCCGGGTCAACCGGATCGGCCACGACGGGGGCCTCGACTTCTACGGACACAGCTTCTGCCTCAATCCCTACGGCGAACTGATCGCCGATCCCATCGGCATGCAGGA
>CAYQVN010000031.1:10007-12437 GCA_964420895.1 uncultured Nitrospirota bacterium
GCTTCTGCCTCAATCCCTACGGCGAACTGATCGCCGATCCCATCGGCATGCAGGAGAGCATCCTCCTGGCCGATGTCGATCTTTCCCGCGTCGCCACCGTCCGGAAAGAGACCGGCTTCCTCCGGGACCGGAGGGAAGGGCTTTACCAGGAACTCATACAAAGTTAAATAACAAAATTGTCATGATCATCGGCATCCCCAGGGAAATCAAGGATAACGAATACCGCGTTGCCACGACGCCCGCCTGCGTGGAACAACTGACGGAGGAGGGGCATGAGATCCTCATAGAGGAAGGGGCGGGCTTGGGGAGCGGAATTTCCGACCGGGAATTCGAGGCCGCCGGTGCCGCCCTCCTCCACGATATTTCGGAACTTTATGATCAGGCCGAGATGATCCTCAAGGTCAAGGAACCCCTCCCTTCGGAATACGACCGATACCGTGAAGGGCAGATCCTTTTTACCTTCCTTCATCTGGCGGCCAATCGACCCCTCACGGAAGCCTTGCTCGAAAAAAAGGTCACGGCAATCGCCTACGAGACGATCGAGACCGAAGAAGGTGCCCTGCCGATCCTCATCCCCATGAGCGAGATCGCAGGGAGAATGTCCGTCCAGATCGGCGCCGGGTATCTCGAAAGCCACAACGGCGGCAAAGGGGTCCTCCTCTCCGGCGTCCCCGGCGTGCGAAACGGCGAGGTGGTCATCATCGGCGGCGGAATCGTCGGGGCAAACGCCGCCCGGATCGCCCGGGCCATGGGAGCGCGGGTGACCCTCATCGACAAGAACCCCGCCCGTCTCAAGGTCTTAGACGACCGCTTCGGCGGCGACGTGACAACCTTGACACCGATCAAAAAGAACCTGGCCGAGGCCGTTGCCCGGGCGGATCTCCTCATCGGGGCCGTCCTCGTCCCCGGCGCCCTCGCCCCGAAAATCATCACGAAGGAGATGATACGAACCATGGAGGCCGGCTCCGTCGTCGTCGATGTGGCCGTCGACCAGGGGGGGTGCATCGAGACGACCCGGCCCACCACCCATTCCGAACCGGTCTATGAAGTGGACAACATCATTCACTACGCCGTCACCAACATCCCCGGCGCCGTGGCCCGGACCTCGACCTATGCCCTGACCAGCGTCACCCTCCCCTACGTCACGGAGATCGCAGCCGAGGGACCGGTCCAGGCAATGCGGAACCTGCCTATACTCATGGGGGGGCTCAACTGCCTGGACGGGAAGATCACCCACCCCTCTGTAGCGGAATCGCTGGGGCTTTCCTGCGTTCCTCCCGAGCAGGCCATCTCCTGATGGACGGAAGCCCCCTTCGGATCACCCTGATCTTTTTACTCTTCGCCGCACAGCACAGCCTTTCCGTCTCCCATGGCTGGAAGACCTTCTTGATCCGTCGCATGGGGTCACGGGCCTTTGAAGGGCGATTCCGCCTCCTCTTCACCCTCTGGAACCTATTGCTCTTCACCCTCTGCCTTCTCTACTGGCGGAGTCTGCCTGACCAGACACTTTTTGCTCCATCATCTGCGCTCACCTGGTCCCTCCACGGCATGCAGATCGTGGGACTCTGGGTTCTCTTCCAGGCGGGACGGGCCATCGACCTGCTCCACTTCATTGGCATCCGGCAGTGGAGACGACTCCGCTGCGAAGAGCCCTTCCCGTCGGAAGAGCTGATCACCACCTGCATCTACCGGAAGATCCGTCACCCCATCTACACCGGATCGATCCTGATCCTCTGGGGCGAGGTCCACCTGCTGAAAACCGTCAACGGTCTTTTGCTCGTTCTCCTTGCCACGGTCTATTTCGTCATCGGGTCGATGATGGAAGAACGGCGCATGATCCGGCAGTTCGGGGAACACTATCTGGAATACCGCAAAAAGACAGGCCGGTTCCTCCCGAGGTGCAAAAATCTTTCACCATGAAGGACTTGAAGGAATTGAAGAAGGCTGAAAACCCTTGATTCTCCTTCTCCCCCTTCGGGGGAGAAGGTTGGGGTGAGGGGCCGTTTTGCAGCGCCGAGGTTCATCCCCGACGATTCCTCAGGGCAACTCCAGCCCTGTCGCGTCGGGGTTTACCCCCGACGAATGCCTTTTCCGTCCCGGATGAACCGGGACGCTACAAAAGATCTACCATACATCGACCCAGGCTGCACCTCTCGATGTAGCGCCGGGGTTCATCCCCGGCGAACCATTCTGCATGATAAAAAAAGGGACCCGAAGGTCCCAGTAAATGTTCTTCTCTTGTGAAACGGTTATTTCTTACCCCCGCACCCGGGTCAGACCGAAGAGGCCGCAAAGACCACTCCCCAGAAGCAGAAGGGAGGCCGGTTCGGGGACCACAGCGGAGGAAGCCGTCCCGGAGAGGACAGAGCTTTCCCCGTGGATCTCCCCCCCGCGGGCGGGCTGCTGAATAAGATACACAACAAGTTCTTG
>CAYQVN010000032.1:0-3607 GCA_964420895.1 uncultured Nitrospirota bacterium
AAGACAACGAAGACGAGGCCGACCTGCGGCACTCAAATGCCACCGTATTTACGAATAGGGCCACTTACAGTGGCGTTGTTTTCCGTTCCCGGACATCCACTCTGCCGTATCCCTGCGCCGTCAGGGGGATATAGAGCGTCACCCGGGTTCCCTTTTGGGGTGTACTCTCAATCTCGACTTCGCCGCTATGCTCCTTGATGACCTTGTCCACGAAGGAGAGTCCCAACCCGGTTCCCCCTTTCCGGGTCGTATAGAAGGGCTCAAAGATGTGTTCCCGGATCTCCGGAGCGATGCCGTTACCGTTGTCGGCAAAGGTGATCTGCAGACAGTCAGGTTTTTTCTGGGCCTTTTTCAGGGAGACCTGGAGTTCGCCTTGCTCCGGCATGGACTGAAAGGCATTGAGAATAATATTGATAAAAACCTGTTTGATCTGTTTGTGGTTGACGGAGATCTCCGGAACGGACCGGGCAAAGGACTTCCGGATGGTCACATTCTGCTCTTTCGCCTGATACCCGATAAAGCGGAGAACCTGCTGCAGTAGAATTCGCATATCAATGGGGCTCATTTCCAACTGCCCCACATTGCTGTAAGAGAGAAACTCCGTAGCCATATCGGAGAGGCGTTCGATCTCCTGCTCCACGACATTCAACTTCTCGGAGATCGTAGACTTTTCCGGTTCCTCTTTGGCCATCTCCTTTTTCAGCAATTCCAGATAGATCACGATAGCATTCAGGGGGTTCTTGATCTCGTGGGCCACACCGGCAGCCACGGACCCCATAATGGAGAACCGTTCCATCTGCATCATCCGGGAGTGTGCCTTGTGCAACTGACGGTTCGATTCAGCCAACTGGAAGATCTTCTCCTGGAGGATCGAATAGAGTTTTGAATTGGAGATGGCCGTCGCCGCCTGGTTGGCAAAGACGCTGAGGATCTGAAGGGTATCCTTCTCGACCTTCCGTCCGGCAAAGCGGTTATCGGTAATGATCACGCCGATGGGGCTCTCATGTTCAATCAGGGGAATCGCCAGAAAACTACGGGTCTTTCCCAGGACCTTTTTCAGGGCCGGATCGATGGGGGCCTTCCGCTCCCCCTGACTCTGTACGATGAGGGGCCCTTTTTCAAAGAGGGCCGCCACGGGATAGACCGACTTATCCCGGGTGGGAAAGGAGAGCGACCGGGCCAGATCATCAAAGGAAGAGTCTTCCTCGCCAACACGGATCTCCTGTCGCCGGATCTTCTCGTAAAAAGATTTCTCATCCATCCCGGATGCACGTCGTTTCTTGAGGGAATGGGCCTCTTCCCGACTGGAGGGTCCGACGCCCATCTTCCCCTCGAGGTAGGTCATGTTCTCATTCAGCAGCAACAGCATGGCCCGGTTAAAACCAAACCCTTCGTTGGCCGTGAGGGACGTCAGAATGACAAGGAGTTTTTCATCCAGGGAGAGGGGACTCTGGAGAATCTGGTTCAAATCATAGAGGGCAATGAGCCGCTCATTTTGCCGTTTGATATGTTTCGTCGCCTCCTCGACCTGATGGAGGGTCCGGAGATTTTCCGCCGAGGTCTCGGCAATGAGATTGGCGATCGCCACCAGGAGGTCGAGGGTCTGCGTCACGCTTTCCTTGGGAACAGTCCGGATTTCTCCGGTGATCTCTTTCGGAATTTCCAGTTCCTCGATACTGCGGTGGAATTTATCCTGAGGGAAGGGACTACCGTCATGAAGGAGGGTACTGGTACAACCGTTGAGGACGGCCACAATCCGGCTGTCGACCCAGACCGGCGCCGTCACCTTGACCATTCCCGCATGGCAGGAAAAGATGGAGGACTTCCCCTCCTCCATCACCCGCTTGTGCCCCTTGGCCATGCTCTCCCGGCAGCGGAAACTCCCTTCCTTATGGTCCAGGACATATTTGCAGAAGGGGGGCCGTTCCGGCGGGGGCGCCGTCAGGAAGAAGCCTTCCGTGTCGAGCAGAAAGAGGGTCTGCCCGAGGCCCAGGGAGGCTTTTTTCAGGATCCTTTCGAAGGCGAAAAGGTCAAGATCATAGATCGTCCACTGATCGCCCGGTTTCTTCTTTTTCTTCATCGGACAGGATCTCTTTGACCGCCAGGGATTTCCTGGGAAGCTAACCTACTTCATCATAATATCGCATCCGGAAGCCAACCTGCAACTCCTTCGAGGCCATTGCCCGGCACTTTTCCACATCGACATCGGGCAGATCAAGAACGGTGACGCTCACCTCGGCAATCTTTCGGGCCTGCCGGATGAAATCCTTTACTGCGTCGTAGGTCCCTTCCCCGAAACGGGGCCGACAGAGTGCCAGATACTTCTCTTCATTTTCCGTATTGAGACTCACCGAAAAGGCATCGACGAGACCGGCAAGCTCGGGAATAATCTTCCGGCCATGGATCAGGTCTCCCTGGCCGTTGGTATTGACGCGAACCCTTCCCCCCTGTTCATGGATCCACGCCGCAACCTCACGCACCAGATCGAGACGGATCAACGGTTCCCCGTACCCGCAGAAGACGACCTCCCCATAGCCCTTCGGGTCCCCGATGGCCCGAATCACCTCACGGGCATCGGGCTCACGCTCCAATCGCAGATTATGTCCCTTCACAAAATCACTGTAGTTTCTTACACAGAAACCGCAGGTATTGGTACAGCGGTTGGTGATATTCAGATAGAGAGAATTCCGGATCCGGTAGGCGATCTTCCCTTCGGTATCGGCCGCACCGATGGAGAAGAGCTGCAGGGCATTGTGCCGGGTAATCCGCCCGATATCTTCCGCAGAGAGTCCTTTGAGTTCCGACAGGGTTTCCGCCACATAACGGACATAGGAGGGTTCGTTCCGTTTCCCCCGAACCGGTTGCGGGGCAAGATAGGGACAGTCGGTCTCGATGAGCATTTTCTCAACCGGGATGTCCCGGGCGATCTCTCGAAGTTTCCCGGCGTTCTTGAAGGTTAAAGATCCGGAAAAGGAGATGAAGAAACCGAGTTCCAGAGACTTGACCGCCATTTCCCGGTCCCCGGAGAAGCAGTGGATCACTCCCCCGACTTCCGATGCGTTTTCTTCCTGCAAGACCTTCAGGGTCTCCTCTTCCGCCTCCCGGGAGTGCACGACAACAGGCAGGGAAAGTTCTTTCGCCAAACGGATCTGCTGACGGAAGGCCTCCTCCTGCTCTTCCCGGGTGGAATTCATATAATGAAAATCGAAACCGATCTCCCCCAAAGCCACCACCCGCTTTTCGGCACAAAAGCGGCGTAAGGAATCCGCCAACTCCTCCGACCAGGCCGAGGCATCATGAGGGTGAAGACCGATGGCAGCATAAATTCCCACCTCCCCCTTACTGCGGGTCAGGGCGCAAGCCTCCTCCCACTCCGCGGGATCGGTCCCCACCGTCAGGATCGTCCGGACCCCCGCTGCCTGAGCACGTTCCAGCACATCCGCCCGGTCTTCCTCAAACTGCTGCATCGTCAGATGGGCATGGGAATCAATCAACATAAGCAGTTCTTCCTTGCCGTTATTCTCTTCATCTTACTCATAATCATAATCTTAATCTCGGATCACTTCCACCGTTCTCTGGTTCTCATGAGGCAGAGAGGATTAAGAGT
>CAYQVN010000032.1:3707-12395 GCA_964420895.1 uncultured Nitrospirota bacterium
CCTATCGTACCTTCCTCCCCGGTCCCACATCCTCATCAAAACCAACGAGGGCGAGTCCATCCTTCCCCTCCACGGCCAGGATCATACCCCGGGATTCTACACCGCGGATCTTTGCCGGTTTGAGATTGCAAACGACCACTACATCCCGGCCGATCAGATCACCGGGCTGGTATCTTTCAGCAATCCCTGCCACCACCTGACGGGGTTCCTCCTCGCCCGTATCAACCTTCAACCTAAGGAGGCGGTCCGATTTCGGGATCGCTTCCGCCTCCCGGATCACACCGGAACGAAGGTCGAGGCGGCCGAATTCATCAATGGAAAGGAGCGTCTTTCCCTCCTCCTCCTTCGGCTTCTGCTCTTTCTTCTTCGGAGCGGCAACGGCGGGCTTCGCCTCCCGCCGGGGAAAGAGCGGTTCCGCCCGGGGGACCTCAAGCCCATCAGTGATCTTCCCCCAGGCCAGCGACTCTTTCCGGAAATCCTTCTGATCCATTCCAAGCAGGGTGGCACATTTGACGGCCGTCTCCGGCATGAAGGGAGAGATGAGAAGGGTCACGATCCGGAGGGTCTCGATGAGGTTGTACATGACGACATCCAACACACCACGATGGGCCGGTTCCTTGGCGAGAGCCCAGGGCGCCTGCCGATCGACATAACGGTTGGCGGCATTGATCAGCCCCCAGATCTCCTGCAGGGCCAAGTGGAAGTCAAGGTTTTTCATATGTCCATCGACGGCGGTCAGGACCGATTCGGCTTTGCCTTGCAACTCCCCTCCCTCATCGGTCCGTGTCACTTTTCCTCCGCAGTACTTGCCAAGCATGGTCGTCACCCGGGAGAAGAGATTCCCCAGATCGTTCGCCAGATCCGCATTGAACCGTCCCACCAGGGCCTTCTTTGAAAAATCGCCGTCCAGGCCGAAGGGGACCTCCCGGAGCAGGAAGTAACGGAAAGGATCAGCACCGTACTGTTCGACCATTTTCCCCGGATCGACGACATTCCCCTTCGATTTTGACATCTTCTCGCCGTCCACCGTCCACCAGCCGTGACTGAAAACCTGTTCCGGAAGTGGAAGGCCGGCCGCCATGAGAAAGGTCGGCCAATAGACGGCGTGAAACCGTAGGATGTCCTTGCCGATCACATGGACCCGGGCCGGCCAGAAGGTCTCGAAGCGGTCCCGGTTCGAAGGGTACCCCAGGGCCGAGAGGTAGTTCGTCAGGGCATCGAACCATACATAGATCACGTGCTTCGGGTTGCCCGGAACAGGGATCCCCCAGGAAAAGGTGGTGCGGCTGATGCTCAGGTCACGGAGCCCCCCCCGGATGAACTGAACGATTTCATTCCTGCGGGATTCCGGCTGAACGAAGTTGGGGTGTTTCTCGTAATAATCGAGGAGACGGTCACCGTAGCGGGACATCCGGAAGAAATAGCTCTCCTCCTTGAGCCGCTCCGGTTTCCGACCACAGTCCGGGCAGGCCCCTTGCACAAGCTGATGATCCGTAAGAAAGGTTTCGCAGGGGGTACAATACCAATCCTCGTATGCTCCGAGATAGATGTCCCCCTTCTCCTCAACAACCTTCCAGAGGTGTTGCACGGCCTCTTTGTGCCGGGCCTCGGTGGTCCGGATAAAATCATCATTGGAGATCGTCATCTCCTGCCAGAGTGTCTGATAACGTCCGACTACCCGGTCGGCCAGTTCCCGGGGGGTGATCCCCTGGGCCGCAGCCGTTTTTTCGACCTTCTGTCCGTGTTCATCGGTGCCGGTCAGGAAGAAGACAGTATCCCCCATCATCCGCCGGTAACGGGCCAGGGCATCTGCCGCCACGGTGGTATAGGCATGACCGATGTGGGGCACATCATTGACATAATAGATCGGTGTAGTCAGATAAAAGGTCTTCGCCATGAACGGGAAACTCCCTCTTTATGAATTCTTATTCTCACCCTTCGATTCCGAGGTTCCTTTCCCCCGGGGCCGCCGTCTCCGCCGTCGCCGGGGACGGCGCTTCTTGACTCCCTCTTCCTTGTCTTTCTCCATCCCCGTCATCTTTTTCAGCTTCTTCAGAAGACCATCCGATTCCGTTGTGTCAGGAGCCGCCTTCTGGGGCTTCGCCTGCGAGGACTGGGGACGGGAACGCGGTTTTGGCCTTGACCTTGGCCTTGGCCTTTGCTTTGGCTTTCCTTCCGGTTTCCCTTCTCCATTAGCGGACCGTTTTCTGCCGGGACCATCCACAACGGGGGAAGTCGGCAGCGTTTTTTTCTCCTCCCCGGCGACGAGGTCCCTTTCCAGAGGGAGTCCTTTCCGAAGCTGTGACAGGTCCGGTTCGACAAGATCGATCTTTTTACCTTCCTGGGCCATCACCGTAATCGAACCTTTCAGCGCATTGTGGGAACGGACCTTCACCGGTCCGCCGGCGGTCATGATCGTCTTCCCCGGCTTGGGCAGCCCCTTCTTGAACCCCTGGTAGAAGGTATTCTCGTAGCCGAGGCAGCAGAGCAATCGCCCACAGACACCGGAGATCTTGGCCGGATTGAGGGAAAGATTCTGGTGCTTGGCCATTTTGATCGAAACCGGTTCGAAGTCCTGCAGATAAGACCGGCAACAGAACTCCTTACCGCAGGGGCCGACCCCTCCCAGCATCCGCGCCTCGTCCCGGACACCGATCTGGCGCATTTCGATACGGACCCGAAGCTGGGACGCAAGGTCCTTGACGAGTTCCCGGAAATCGATCCGGCCATCGGCCGTAAAATAGAAGATCACCTTCGACCGGTCGAAAAGATACTCCACCTCGACCAGTTTCATCTGGAGATGACGGGCCGCAATCCGGTCAAAACAGACCTTTCGGGCCTTCTGTTCCAGATGATAGTTTTCCCGCAGGGTATCGAGGTCTTCCTCCGTGACCGCTCGCATCACCTTCTTCAAAGGCTTCTTGAGATAATCACTGCTGACCTGTTGGATCCCGCCGGAGAGAGTGCCACAGGTCAGTCCCTTATCGGTTGCAACAATCACCCGGTCTCCGACCTTGAGATCAAGTTCTCCGGGATCAAAATTATATTTCTTCTTGCTGTTCTTGAAACAGACGCTTACGATTTTTGCCATATTCTCTCCAAAGGATCCTCCGTCCCACACCGTCTCCTTTTTGACCTTCAAGATGGCGGGAAAAAGATCCGTTCATGCGACCAGTCGGCTCAAGGCGACCTCCAGGGCCAGCCTCGGATTCACATTTCGCTCCAGTTTCTGCAAGGTCGTCCGCAACCCTTCGAATTGCTCAAGCAGACCCTCTAACGTCACACCGCGGCAATTCGCCTCCAGATCGGAGATCCTGTCCCGATAGATCAAGGCACCTTCCGGGCCGCGCAGCTTCACGGCAATCAGGTCCCGGGTCCATTCCAGAAGGTAGGTCACAAAATCGATGGCATCGCCGGCGTTTTTGGCAAAGGGTTCGGTAAAGGCAAAGACGGCACCTAAATCCCCCTCCTTCCAACAACCGATCTGCCCTAAGAAACGCTCCCGCCGGGAGTGGAGTTCGTCCAGATCCACCTCCATCACAGGGGAAAGACTCCCCTGGGAGTAGCGGGCCAGGCCCCGGGCTTCCGCCTCCTCCATCCCCTTTTCCCGCATCAGGATTTGCGTCACCGCCGTATCGGACAACGGCTGAAAGCGGACCTTCCGACTGCGGGAGAGGATCGTCGCGGGGAGCAGATCGGGGAAGGCCGCAATCAGTATCAGCAGGGCATCACCCGGCGGTTCCTCCAGAGTCTTGAGGAGCGCATTGGCTGCCTGATCGACCATCCGGTCCGCATCGTCGATGATCATGATCTTTTTTCGCCCCTCCATCGCCTTCAGGGAGATGGCCCCCTGAAGATCCCGGATCTGATCGATATAGATCTTTGCTGTGGCCCCCTTCGTCCGGGCGATGGGCTGAAAAAAATGGACATCGGGATGCTGGACATGGGCAACCTTCCGGCAGGAAGGACAACTCCCGCAGGCATCTTCCCCCAGGACCGTGCATTCCAGGGCCTGCGCCAAAGCGAAGGCAGTCCGTTTCTTTCCGACTCCTTCCGGCCCGCAGAAGAGATAGGCATGGGGAACCCGATCATGGGCCCGTTCACGCTGCAAGATCTCCACCGCCCGCGTCTGCCCCAGGATCTCCGCAAAAGACACTTTCTGAAACCTCCGTGCAACATCCCCTACAAGTCAGGGCTCAGATAAGACAGAATCTCCCGGTGAATCTCATCGGGACTCCCCGCCCCGTCGACAATACGAAAACGGTCCGGTTCCGCTTCGGCCATCCGGAGATAACCACTGCGAACCCGGTCATGAAAGGCGGCCTCCTCCGCTTCAAAACGCCCTTCCGCGGCAGTCAGACCTTCCTGATGGTTTCTCCGGATCGCCCGGGAAAGGCCGACCTCAACGGGCAGGTCAATCAGCAGGGTCAGCTCCGGTTTCAGTCCTCCTGTGGCCATATCATTGAGAGTAGCGATGGTTTCTTTGTCCAGTCCCCGTCCATCCCCCTGATAGGCCAGGGTGGCATCGGTGAAACGGTCACAGAGGACCCAATCGCCCCGCTCCAAGGCCGGGAGAATCCCTTCCCGTACATGCTGGGCACGGTCGGCCGCATAGAGCATCAGTTCCGTCATGGCATCGAGGGCCCGGTTCTTTGTATCCAGGAGGATCTTCCGGATCTGCCTGCCGATCTCCGTCCCGCCCGGTTCCCGGGTTCGGAGAAAGGAACGCCCCCGGCCTTCCAGCCAGAGGCAAGCCCGATCGACCTGGGTCGTCTTGCCGCACCCCTCGATCCCCTCGAAAGTGATCAGTTTTCCCTTCATAGTAAAGGGCAGTATAGGTAATAGGGCTCACAAATTCAAGGGAAATGGCCCTCCCCGAAAAAACTTGCAAAGAAAGAGGGCTCAGCCTATAATTTCGCATCTTGCATCGATCCGGAAGGAATGGAATTCCCCCATGACGAAAAAAATCCGTGGATTACTCAAGAAATACTTCATTACAGGGATTCTGGTCACCCTCCCCCTCGGTCTGACCTACTGGATCCTGAAGATCCTGCTCCCCCCGGTGGAACGGCTCATCGGCAACCCGATCCAGCGCTATCTCAAGCTCTACATCCCCGGAATGGGGATCATCCTGCTGATCTGCCTGATCCTGCTCATCGGGATCTTCGCCAGCAACTTCTTCGGGAAAAAACTCGGACAGATCGGCGAGCGGATTCTCGACAAGATCCCCCTGGTCCGGATCATCTACAAATTCGTCAAACAACTGGTCAACACCCTCTTTTCCCAAGGGCAGGCAAACTTCAAAGGGGTGGTCTTTGTCGAATACCCCCGGAAGGGGATCTACTCCATCGGCTTTTTGACCAGCGAAAGCCGGGGCGAAGTCCAGCAGATTGCCAAGGAGAAACTGGTGAATGTCTTTCTCCCGACCACACCGAACCCGACTTCCGGTTTTTTCCTCATCTTTCCGGAAAAGGATGTTAAAATACTCAACATGACCGTGGAAGAAGGCCTGAAAATGATCATCTCCGCCGGAATGATTACACCGGCAGAACGTTGTTCACTTCCGAAAAAGAACGACAAAGAACCGTCATGAATATGCAGAAAACCACCGCCATCATCCTCGCCGCGGGCCTCGGGACCCGGATGAAATCGGACCGCGTCAAGGTCCTCCACCCCCTCCTGGGTCGCCCCATGATCACCTTCCCCGTAGCGCTGGCCCGGAAGAGTGGAGCGGAAAAGATCGTCGTCGTCGTCGGTCACCAGGCCGATGCCGTCCGGAAAAGTCTTGCCGGGGCCGACCTTGCCTATGCCCTCCAGGAAGAGCAGCTCGGCACCGGCCACGCCGTGCAGCAGGCCGTTTCACACCTGAAAGGAACTGCCGGACCGGTGCTGATCCTCTGTGGCGACGTTCCCCTCATCCAAGAGGAGACGATCGGGGAATTGCTGCTCCATCACGAAGAGAGCGGCTCCGCCGTGACCCTTCTGACCACCTGTGTCGACAACCCCACCGGTTACGGCCGGGTCGTCCGTTCCCCCTCGGAGAATATCCTGAAGATCGTTGAACACAAGGATGCCAGCGATGCGGAACGGGAGATCACCGAGATCAACACCGGCATCTACTGCTTTGACTGCGAATTCCTCTGCACCGCCGTAACTTCCCTGACCAACCGGAACGCACAGCAGGAATATTATCTCACTGATCTCATCGAGATCGCCCGAATGGAGGATAAGAAGGTGGAAGGGGTGGCCTGCGCCGACCCGCAGGAAGTCATGGGGATCAATTCAAGAGACCAGATGGCGGCGGCCGAGATGGTGCTCCGGAAACGGGTCAACCTGCATCACATGCGGGAGGGGGTCACCCTCATCGATCCCGACCGGACCTATATCGGCCTCGATGTCGAAATCGGACGGGATTGCGTCGTCTATCCCGACTGCTACCTGGAAGGGAATACCGTCGTCGGTGAGCGAACGGTGATCGGTCCGAACACCCGGATCATCGACACGACCATCGGTCGGCAAGTGGAGATCCGCGGATTCTGTTATCTTGTCGAAGCCAAGATTGAAGATCGAGTGATCCTCGGTCCCTTCTCCCATCTGCGCCCCGGCGCGAAGATCGGTCCCTCCGCCCACATCGGCAACTTCGTTGAGGTGAAGAACTCGACCATCGGGGAAGGTTCCAAGGTCAACCATCTCTCCTATATCGGCGATACCGAAATGGGGGACGGCGTCAACATCGGCGCCGGGACCATCACCTGCAACTACGACGGCATCTTCAAACACAAGACGACCATCGGCGATAAGGTCTTCGTCGGAAGCGACACACAGTTTATCGCCCCCGTGAAGATCGGCGATCGCTCCCTCATCGGGGCGGGGTCTACCATCACCCGGGACGTCCCGGAAGACTCCCTCGCCTTGAGCCGGCCGGAACAGAAGATCATCCACGATGGGGCCAAAAAGATCCGGGAACGTCTGAAGAAAGAGAAGGAGTAAACTCATGTGCGGCATCGTCGGCTACATCGGTGAGCAAGACGCCCTGCCCGTCGTCGTCGACGGCTTGAAACGATTGGAATATCGCGGATATGACTCTGCGGGCATCGCCTATCTCAAGGACAACGAGATCGAGATCCAGCGGTGCGAAGGGAAGATCCGGAATCTGGAGGCTGTCATCCGTGGGAACAGCGCCACCGAGGGAATCGGCCTCGGCCATACCCGGTGGGCAACCCACGGCAAACCCTCCGAGAAGAACGCCCATCCTCACCGCTCGGGTGACACCGTTATCGTCCACAACGGCATCATCGAAAATTACCTGGAACTGAAACAGACCCTGTCCGCGGAAGGATTCATCTTTACTTCAGAAACCGACACGGAAGTCATCGCCCATCTCATCGAAAAGTACCAGAAAGAGGGATCGGGCGACCTGGTCGAAGCCGTCAGAACCGCCCTGCAGCAGGTAGAGGGGGCCTTTGCCCTGGGGATCATGAACCGCAACGAACCGGACCGGATCATCGCCGCCAAGAAGGCCAGCCCTCTCGTCCTCGGACTCGGCCAGGGAGAGAATTTCCTCGCCTCCGACATCCCCGCCATCCTCAACCACACCCGGAAGGTCATCTTCCTCGACGACGGAGAGATGGCCCTGCTCAGCCGTGAAGGAGTCACCGTCACGAAACTCGACGGCACACCGGTCACAAAAGAGGTTCAACATATCGGCTGGAGCGCCGTCATGGCGGAAAAGGGGGGCTACAAGCACTTCATGCAGAAGGAGATCTTCGAGCAGCCTCGCGCCCTCCTCGACACCTTCCGGGGACGGATCTCACGGGAGACGGGCGAGGTCTTTTTCGAACAGTTCGAACTCACCCCGGACGAGGCAGGCAGAATCAATAAGATCGTCATGATCGCCTGCGGCACTTCCTACCATGCCGCCCTCGTAGGAAAATTCATGGTCGAAGAGATGACCCGGACTCCCGTGGAGGTCGACATTGCCTCGGAATTCCGTTACCGGGACCCCATCGTGGATGACAAGACGCTCCTGATCTGCATCTCCCAGTCGGGGGAGACGGCTGACACCCTGGCCGCCTTGCGGGAGGCAAAAGAGAAAGGTGCCAAAACGGTAGGGATCTGCAACGTCCTGGGAAGTTCCATCACCCGCGACGCCGATGGCGTGATCTACACCCATGCCGGCCCGGAGATCGGTGTCGCTTCGACAAAGGCCTTCACCACCCAGCTCGTCGCCATCTATCTCTTCGCCCTCTATTTCGCACGGGCACGGGGCGGGATGCCTGAAGATCAGGCCGTACCTCTCATGGAAGACCTGGTCAAACTTCCCCAGCAGGTGGAAAAGATCCTTGAAGGGGAAGAGGCCATCCGGAAACTGGCCAAGCTCTATGCCGACCGGAGTGATTTTCTCTACCTGGGACGGGGCATTCACTACCCCATCGCCCTCGAAGGGGCGCTGAAACTGAAGGAGATCTCCTACATCCATGCCGAGGGCTATCCCGCCGGCGAGATGAAACACGGCCCCATCGCCCTCATCGACGAGAAGATGCCCGTCGTGGCGCTGCTCCCCCACGACAGTGTCTTTGAAAAAGCCCGGGGAAACATCGAAGAGGTCAAGGCAAGATCCGGCATCGTCATCGCCCTCGTCAATCAGAAGGAAGCGGAAGTAGAGGGGAAGGCCGACCATACCCTCCG
>CAYQVN010000033.1:0-10600 GCA_964420895.1 uncultured Nitrospirota bacterium
TTAGAAGAGTTCGAGCTGATTCCGTTGGATTTCGGGAAAGCGGATGGCATAGTTCCCGGTGAAGCAGGCGAGACAGTAACCGTCCTGACAATGTGGAACGGCATCCATCATTTTTTCCACACTGAGATAGCCGAGGGAGTCGGCCGTGATGTAACGGCGAATGTCCTCCACGGTATGCGACGAAGCGATCAATTCATTTCTCGTGGGAGTATCGATTCCGTAGAAACAGGGGTGAGTCGTCGGGGGTGAACTGACCCGCATGTGGACCTCCCGGGCCCCCGCATCCCGGACCATTTTGACGATCTTCCGGCTGGTGGTTCCCCGCACGATGGAATCATCCACCAGGATGACCCTTTTCCCCTGCAGGGCTTCCCGCACCGGATTCAGTTTCAGCTTGACGCCGAAGTGGCGGATGGCGTGTTCCGGTTCGATGAAAGTCCTGCCGACATAGTGGTTGCGGATCAGGGCCAGTTCAAAGGGAATGCCCGATTCCTCAGCATAGCCCAGGGAGGGCGGCATCCCTGAATCGGGAACGGGCACAACCACATCGGCTTCGACGGGATGTTCCCGGGCCAGGGCGCGACCGAAATTCTTCCGAACGGTATTGACGGTGTTCCCGAAGATAATGCTGTCGGGTCGTGCAAAGTAGACATGCTCAAAGATGCAGGCCTTCCGTTCCGCGGGGGCAAAGGGAGAGGTAGAATGGATCCCTTCATTGTTGATGATTAACATTTCCCCCGGTTCGATTTCCCGGAGATATTCCGCCTCAATCAAGTCGAAGGCACAGGTCTCGGAGGCAACAACGTAGGTGCCATCCAGTTTACCGAGGACGAGGGGACGGATCCCCCGGGGGTCCCGGACGGCGATCAGTTCCTTTTCGCTCATGAAGAGCATGGAGTAGGCCCCTTTGACCTGGCTCAATGCATCGACAATCCGGTCCGCGAGGGTGGCATATTTGGAAATCGCAATAAGGTGAATCACCACCTCCGTGTCGCTGGTCGTATGAAAGATGGAACCGTAAGCTTCCAGTTGGTCCTTGATATACTGCGCATTGATCAGATTCCCGTTATGGGCGACACTCACCTGCCCCAGGGAATAGTTGACCAAGAGGGGTTGCACGTTTTTTACATGACTCTCTCCGGCGGTAGAGTAACGGTTATGCCCCATGGCGGTGATTCCCGGAAGGCGTTTCAGCCTCCGTCGGGTAAAGATTTCCGAGACCAGCCCCATGCCCCGCTCAATGCTGAGTTTTTTCCCGTCTGAGGAGACGATTCCGGCACCCTCCTGCCCGCGATGCTGCAGGGCATGGAGCCCCAGGTAGGCCAGATTGGAGGCTTCGGGATGGTTAAAAATCCCGATGACACCGCATTCTTCGTGAAACTTGTCGAAAGGCATGGGAGATCCCTTTTTAATCGGATGTGTCATGGGTCATATGATGCCGTATGGCGTTGCGATGAATCTTCTGTAGTGTTTCCACCGGCCATTGCAGGGACTGTCCCTGTACTTCGATCATGAGGTCTTTCCCACCGACCAGTCCCAGAAAAATCACGGGAGCCCCGACCCGGTTGGCAATCTCCTTGAATGCATCGAGGTTTTTGTCTTCAATGGTGACGACGATACGGGACTGACTTTCCCCGAAGAGGAGTGCGTCGGGACGAAGATTATCGTCCAGGGATACCTGGGCACCGAGATGCGGTTCCGGCCCCGTCAGGCAGCATTCAGCCAGGGTCACGGCAAGCCCGCCTTCGGAACAGTCATGGGCGGAATGGAGCAGACCCTTCTCAATGGACGTCAGGACCGTCTCCTGGACCTTTTTCTCTTTCTCCAGATCGAGGACCGGCGGCCGCCCCACGACCTGACCATGAATCACCTCAAGATATTCCGAAGCGCCCAGTTCGTCCAGGGTCTCGCCAACCAGGAAGATCGCATCCCCCTCCTTCTTGAACCATTGCGTCATGTGTCGCTGCACATCCTGGAGAAGTCCCACCATTCCGATGGACGGCGTCGGCCAGATCGCTTCCCCCTTGGTTTCATTATAAAAGCTCACGTTCCCGCTGACCACCGGCGTTCCCAGGGTCCGGCAGGCGGCACTCATACCTTCCACGGCCTGAGCAAACTGCCACATGATCTCCGGTTTCTCGGGGTTTCCAAAATTAAGACAGTCCGTCAGAGCCATCGGACGCGCACCGGCGCAGACCACGTTCCGGGCCGCTTCGGCTACGGTGGTCATGCCGCCCACATAGGGATCGAGATAACAGTAACGGCTGTTGCAATCAGTGGAGATCGCGAGCCCTTTTTGAGTCCCCTTCACCCGGATGACGGCGGCATCGGAGCCGGGGAGAACAACCGTGTTCGTTCGGACCATATGGTCGTACTGTTCGAAGATCCATTCCTTGTCGGCGATATTATGGCCGTCCAGAAGGATCTTCAGTACCTCTTCAAGATCATTGGGGACGGCAATCCCGTCAGGATCCAGGGAACGTCGGGCCTGCTGCGCCTCGGACTCTTTATGAGGACGATCATACATCGGCGCCTGCTGTGCGATCTGGAGCGCAGGGATCTCGGCAACTTTTTGCCCGCCGTCGAGGATGCGCAGCATCCCGTCGTCCGTGACATGACCGATGGTAACCGCTTCGAGATCCCATTTTTTGAAGATGCCATGGATCTCCTCTTCCTGATCCTTTTCGGCCACCATGAGCATCCGTTCCTGCGATTCGGAGAGCATGATCTCATAGGGAATCATCCCCTCTTCCCGGCGGGGAACAAGGGCCAGGTCGAGTTCGACCCCCGTTCCGGCACGACCGGCCATTTCACAGGAGGAACTGGTGAGGCCGGCGCCGCCCATGTCCTGAATCCCGACGAGCAGATTTTTCTTCATCACTTCGAGACAGGCCTCGAGGAGCAGCTTTTCCATGAAGGGATCACCGACCTGGACGGTTGGTTTCTTCTGTTCCGAATCGTCAACGAACTCTTCCGAGGCCATGGTCACTCCATGGATGCCGTCCCGTCCTGTTTTGGAGCCGACATAGATCACCACGTTGCCCGGACCGGAGGCATACCCCCGGAAGATCCCATCACTCTTGGCAATCCCCAGCGTAAAGGCATTGACCAGGCAGTTTCCGTTATAACAGTCAGAGAAGTAGATCTCGCCGCCGATGGTGGGGACCCCCATGCAGTTGCCATACCCGGCAATACCGTCAACGACGCCCTCCAGGAGATATTGATTATGCGGTTCCGAGAGCTTCCCGAAACGGAGGGAATTCATGTTCGCCACGGGACGGGCCCCCATGGTAAAGACATCCCGCATGATCCCGCCGACCCCTGTGGCGGCACCCTGGTAGGGTTCGATAAAGGAGGGATGATTGTGGCTCTCCATCTTGAAGACCGCCGCCAAACCGTCTCCAATATCGATGACCCCGGCGTTTTCACCGGGCCCTTCGATCACATAGGACGCTTCGGTGGGGAACTTCTTCAGGTGGAGACGGGAACTTTTGTAACTGCAGTGTTCACTCCACATGACGGAGAAGATCCCTAATTCCGTAAAGGTCGGTTTTCTTCCCAGGATCGTGAGGATACGTTGATACTCCTCCGGGGAGAGCCCGTGCTGTTCAATGATTTCTTCCGTAATGGTTGGTTCCTGCATAACCCTTCCTTACTTACGGCTTCGTTGGAAGTCCGTCTGCTACCTTATGAGATGTGATTCACGATGGACTCGAATATCTTTCTCCCGTCTTCGTTCCCCAGGATCGATTCGGCACACCGTTCCGGATGGGGCATCATCCCGAGAACATTCCTCTTTTCATTGATGATCCCGGCGATATTCTCCCGGGACCCGTTGGGGTTGGCCGAGACTTCAGGGGTACCGTGGATATCGCTGTAACGAAAAAGGACCCGCTCCTCTTCATTCAAACGGGCCAGCGTTGCATCGTCGGCATAATAGTTGCCGTCGGCATGGGCGATGGGGACCCGGAGGACCTCCCCTTTTTCAAGTTGTTTCGTAAAGGGTGTGGATGAGGTTTCCACACGTAACCATACGTCTTTACAGATGAATTTCAGGGAGTCATTGCGCTTCATGGCGCCGGGCAGAAGACCTGCTTCAAGGAGAATCTGAAAACCGTTGCAGATGCCGATGACCAGTCCGCCCCCTTCGGCGAAGTCCCGAACGGCGTTCATGACCGGTGAAAATTTGGCGATCGACCCGGTGCGCAGGTAGTCTCCGTAGGAAAACCCGCCGGGGAGGATCAGGCAGTCAAACCCTGCAACTTTTTCCTCCTTGTGCCAGATGAATTCCGCTTCCTCGCCCAGGATGTGTTGGGTCAAATGGTAGCAGTCGTGATCGCAGTTGGAACCGGGGAATACGACAATGCCGAATTTCATGGTTCAATCTCCACCCGGTAGTCTTCAATGACAGTATTGGCCAGGAGCTTTTCGCACATGGAGGTGACGGTTTTCTCGGCGTCAACGGCGGACATCTCCCCCAGGGAGACCTCCATGTATTTGCCGATGCGGACATCCTCCACCCCTTCAAAACCGAGATTATCGAGGGCGTGTTTAACGGTCTTGCCCTGGGGGTCGAGGACTCCCTTTTTCAACGTCACATAGACCTTGGCCTTGATCATCTTTCCGCCCCCTTATTCCGTGCCGCAAACAATTGCACACATTTCATTATAGGCATCTTCGACACCACCGAGGTCACGGCGGAAACGGTCCTTGTCCATCTTTTTCAGGGTCTCTTTTTCCCAGAGCCGCATGGTGTCCTGACAGATTTCGTCCCCCAGAAGGATCTCCCCTTTGTGGCGTCCGAATTCAAGTTTAAAATCGACTAAGATATAACCTTTTTCATCGAAGAATTTTGTGAGCGTCTCATTGACCTTTTCCGTATAATCGATGAGATGGTCGAGCTCCTCCTGCGTCGCCCAGCCGAGGGCAAGAATATGGGGAACGGCAATCATCGGGTCTCCCAGTTCATCTTTCTTGTAGGAGAATTCGATCACCGGTTGCTTCAGCAGGGTCCCCTCTTCCAATCCGTAACGTCGGGCCATTGTGCCGGCCACCCGGTTTCGCACGATCACTTCCAGCGGGAGAATCTCCAGCCGTTTGGCCAGCATCTCCCGGTCATTCATCCGCTCCACAAGATGGGTCTTGACCCCGGCCTTTTCAACCCGCTGAAAGAGCGCTGTCGAGACCTTGTTGTTGACGATCCCCTTATTCACGATCGTCCCCCGCTTCTGATTGTTGAAGGCTGTGGCATCATCCTTGAAATACTGGATCACCAGATCAGGATTCTCCGTTTCGTAGAGAATCTTGGCCTTTCCTTCGTAGAGTTTCGCACCTTTTTCCATGACACACTCCTATCGCGAATGCCGCGGGACTCCCCGGCACCGCGCTCTACTCTCCTCCCCTACTGCCCGAAGACCCGCTGAAAGATTGTTTCCACATGGCGGAGGTAGAATTGCAGGTCAAAGCAGCCTTCGATCTCCTGTGCATTGAGATGTTTCCCGATTCCCTTGTCGGACAAAAGAAGGGCCTTGAAGTCCTCCCTCTCGTTCCAGGCACGCATGGCATTTTGCTGCACCAGGGCGTAGGATTCCTCCCGGGAAACCCCCTTGGCGGCGAGGGCCAGAAGGACCCGTTGTGAAAAGACCAGACCATGGGTCTGGTCGATATTTTCCCGCATCCGCTCCGGATAGACGATCAGTTTTTCCATGACACCGCACAACCGGTTCAGCATGTAATCGATCAGGATGGTACTGTCGGGGAAGATGACTCGCTCCACCGAGGAGTGGCTGATATCCCGTTCGTGCCAGAGGGCGTTGTTCTCCATCGCCGCTGAGGCATTGGACCGGATCAGTCGGGCCAGGCCGCAGAGGTTTTCCGAAGCAATGGGATTGCGCTTGTGGGGCATGGCGGAGGACCCCTTCTGCCCCTTGGAAAAATATTCTTCCGCTTCCCGCACTTCCGTCCGTTGGAGATGACGGATCTCCAGGGCGATCTTTTCAACCGTTGTGGCGATCAA
Organism: uncultured Nitrospirota bacterium; assembly: GCA_964420895.1. GTDB lineage: Bacteria > CG2-30-53-67 > CG2-30-53-67 > CG2-30-53-67 > CG2-30-53-67 > JAADIO01. Next base: position 6,017 of record CAYQVN010000033.1, read on the forward strand.
CGCCAGGGCATTCATGTATTCGGCATGTCGGTCACGCTGGATCACCTGGGTGCTCACACCGGCCGGCGTCAGCCCCGCCTTTTCACAGACATAGGCCTCTACGTCCGGTTCGATCTGGGCGAAGTTACCCACGGCGCCGGAGATCATCCCGCAGGAGACGGTTTCGACGGCATGGTCGAAACGGCGAAGGTTCCGCCCCGTCTCTTCGTACCAGAGGGCCAGTTTGAGACCGAAGGAGGTCGGTTCCGCATGGATCCCGTGGGAACGCCCGATCTGGACTGTCTCCTTGTGTTCCAGGGCACGTTGTTTCAAAACCTCCCGGAGACGTGTCAGGTCCTGACGAATAATCTGAGATGCCTCCTTGATCTGTAGTGACAGACCGGTGTCAAGAACGTCCGACGAGGTCAACCCCATATGCATATAGGCGGAGTCTTCGCCGATGAACTCGGCCACACTCGTCAGAAAGGCGATCACGTCATGCTTGACGGTCTTCTCAATCTCATCGATTCGCTCAACATCAAAAGCAGCTTTTTCCCGGATCCGATTCATGGCATCCCCGGGGATGCGTTTCCGGACCGCGTGGGCTTCGCAGGCCAGCAGTTCCACCTCGAGCCACTTGGCATACTTGTTCTGAAGTTCCCAGATCCGGCTCATTTCGGGTCGTGAATATCGTTCAATCATAATCTTTCCGTAATGTCCTTATCGGCCGTGGGTGAGACGATTAATTAAAAAAGAGGGCATATGCGCTGCCCTCATCTTCTCCTGGGTGATCCGAAAGTTATACTGAACACGATGAAAGGAAAGGCTTTTTTCCCGGCGATCGTAGAGTACGTAAGCGGCATCGGGGTCCCCGTCGCGGGGCTGTCCCACGCTTCCGACGTTGACAATATAGCGGAAATTTTCATGAAATGTCAACAACCTTTCTTGGGTGACTGTGACTTTCTTTCGGTCCTTTTCGAAGGCCATCGGGCGGTGTGTGTGACCGTAAAGACAGATGGGTGCATCAAAAAAGTCGAACTGTTCAGCGGCTCCATCTTCGTCGATAATGTAGTCCCAGACCGTCGGGGTCTGCGGCGAAGCATGAACAAGAAAGAGCTCGTCTTCCCGGACCGTCATTGTCATGGAAAGAAGCCTTTTCCGGTTTTCCTCGGTCAGGACCGATCGGGTCCATAACAGGGACTCTTTCGCCAGGGGGTTAAAGTTAGAGATGTCGGTCTCGTCAACGACGCCTGCATCATGATTCCCCATAATCACGACATCCGCTGCATCAAAGATACGTTCAACACACACATTCGGATCGGGACCGTACCCGACGGCGTCGCCGAGAAACAGGACCCGGTCCGGTGCCTGCTTACGAATCTCGTTCAGCACGGCAGTGAGGGCTTCGAGGTTGCTGTGGACATCCGAGAAAACTGCGATGCTCACCGATCAAGACTCCTTGTGGTTCGCACGTTTCTCCGGTTTGTCAGGAGAGATGAGTGAACTGAAATGTTGCAGGGAATCAATAGTCTTCAATCGGTGAAGGATCCTTCCGGTGCGGTTGTGGTCGGTTCCCGGGGATCGGTATCCTGTATCCGGATCAGACGATCCAGGAGCCCGTTGACAAAAGCGCCGGAATCTTCCCCGCCGTACTGCTTGGCCACCTCGATCGCCTCGTCGATAGCGACCTTTTCCGGAATGTCGTTCCGAAAAAGAATTTCGCAGATGGCAATCCTGAGAATACATTTGTCGACCAGGGAGAGGCGGTTGATCTTCCAGTGGAGTGCCAGTTTTACGATGGTCCCGTCGATTCTTTCCAGATGATTCATCGTTTCCGTAAAGATCGAACCGGCATAGTCGAGAATATCCGGGTTCAACTTCTTGTGCTCCCCGCAAAACTCTTCCAGCAGTTCTGCCGAGGGGTCCTTCCGGATTTCGTACTGGTACAGCAGTTGCAATGCCAGGATGCGGCTTTTACGTCGTTTTCCCATTATGCCGGACCTTTCTGCCTGCGGATTATTTGCTCATTTGACGATAGAGGTTGACCATCTCGATGGCAGCGAGTGTCACGTCCGCACCCTTGTTGCCTGCCTTGGTTCCGGCCCGTTCAATCGCCTGTTCAATGGAGTCGGTCGTCAGGACACCGAACATCACCGGAATCGATGCCGACAGGGCCACTGCAGCGACCCCTTTGCTCGCCTCCGCCGCAACATAATCGAAATGGGGTGTTGCTCCCCGGATGACGGCACCGAGACAGATCACTGCATCATAGCGCTTTTTTTCCGCCATGATCTTTGCAGCAAAGGGGATCTCAAAGGCCCCCGGAACCTTGACAATGTCGACATCCCCATCGTCGGCGCCATGCCGCTTCAGGACATCGAGCGCCCCTTCAACCAGTTTGGAGGTAATGAAATCATTGAAACGACTGACGACGATCCCGAATTTTAGACCTTCGGCCTGCAAGGCTCCTTCGATAATGTTCGGCATAGCTCCTCCTATGGTTTTGACTGAATGCGGATGGCAGAATGTTGAAAGCCGACCTTCATATCTGCTCCAGGATATGTCCCATCTTTGCCTTCTTGGTTTTCAGATAGTCGATGTTACATTTTCTTGAGGCCATCTCAATGGGTGCACGTTCCACAATCTCCAGATCGTATCCCTTCAGGCCAATGATTTTTTTCGGATTGTTGGTCAGTAGACGAATCTTGCGGACCCCGAGATCGACGAGGATCTGGGCACCGATGCCGTAGTCTCTGAGGTCGGCCTTGAACCCGAGTTTTTCATTGGCCTCGACCGTATCAAGCCCTTCATCCTGGAGGGCATAGGCCTTGATCTTGTTGGCCAGGCCGATCCCACGTCCCTCCTGCCGCATGTAGAGAATGACCCCCTTCCCTTCTTCATCGATCCGCTCCATCGCGGCATGGAGCTGGTCTCCACAGTCACAGCGTTTGGACCCGAGCACATCACCGGTAAGGCACTCCGAATGGACCCGGACCAGGACCGCTTCATCGGGAGTGATCTCGCCTTTCACCAGGGCCACATGCTCCTTGTTGTCAACATCGTTTTCATAGACGATGACCCGAAAATCGCCGCCGTGGCTGGAAGGAAGAGAGGCCTCCGCCGCCCGCCGCACAAAGGATTCATTTTGCATCCGATAGGCGATCAGGTCCCGGATGGTGACGATCTTCAAATCATGTTCCTGTGCGAACTTGATCAACTCGGGCATACGGGACATGGTCCCGTCTTCGTTCATGATTTCGCAGATCACCCCGGCCGGTTCCAAGCCCGCCAGCTTTGACAGGTCGACGGACCCCTCCGTCTGTCCGGCTCGCTGCAGCACTCCGCCGGAGCGTGCACGGAGAGGGAAGATATGGCCGGGCCGGACCAGGTCATAGGACCGGGCGTCGGGACTTGCAGCCGCCAGGATGGTCGTCGCCCGATCGGCGGCGGAGATCCCGGTGGTCACTCCGTGTCGTGCCTCGATTGATACGGTGAAGGCCGTGCCGAAAGAGGCCTCGTTTTCCTTGGCCATTTGCGGCAGGTCGAGAGTCTCCACTTTCTCCGGTGTCAGCGAAAGGCAGATCAGACCCCGGCCATATTTCGCCATGAAGTTGATGGCTTCGGGCGTGACTTTCTCTGCGGCCATCGTAAGGTCTCCCTCATTCTCACGGTCTTCATCGTCCACGAGGATCACCATCTTTCCCTGGCGGATATCCTCAATCGCCTCTTCAATGGTATGAATGTTATTCTTCATTTCTTTTCCCTTTCTGTGAATCGATAATCTTGAAAAAATTGCAAAGCGCCTTTTTGCGGGCCCGTCAAATAAAACCATGTTCCGCAAGAAATCCCGGATCGATCCCGCCGGGCTCCTGTTGCTTTGCTCCTGGTTGCAGGTTCAGAAACCGGTAAACATATTTTCCGATCAGGTCCCCTTCAAGATTGACCCGGCCCCCGATCCCCTTCTTCTCCAGCGTTGTCTTTTGCAGGGTATGAGGGATGATGGAGACCGTAAAGGATTCCTCCTTCACCTCGTTCAGGGTGAGGCTGATGCCGTCGATGGTGATCGACCCCTTTGGAATGGAAGACCGGAGGATTTCCTCCGGTGCCTGAAAGGTCATGATAATGGCGTTTCCCAACGGTCTGCGGCCGATCAGGGTCCCGACCCCGTCCACATGGCCGCTGACCAGGTGACCGCCGAAGCGACCGGCAGCCGACATGGCACGCTCCAGATTGACCCGGTCCCCCGAACGGCAATCCCCCAGGATCGTGGTCGAAAGCGTTTCCGGAGAGACATCAACAGTAAAGGATACCCCGTCGAAATGGACGACGGTCAGACAGACACCGCTCACGGCGATACTGTCTCCCAGCCGAACGTCTTCCAGAACGGTTTTCGCCTTCAAGGTCATTCGAGCGCTCTGATCGCTTGCTTGCAGTGCGGCAACCTCTCCGATCTCTTCAATAATTCCGGTAAACATTTTTCAGACCCACTCCGATTTTTGCGTTTTCCCATCGATCGGCACAGGAAGTTGCACCGATGCCGTAGGAAGTACATCCCCTTCGATCAGAATATCGTCACCGATCCTTTCGGTGCGAACCGTATCGAGA
>CAYQVN010000033.1:10700-12104 GCA_964420895.1 uncultured Nitrospirota bacterium
ATCCCCTTCGATCAGAATATCGTCACCGATCCTTTCGGTGCGAACCGTATCGAGAGAGATTGCGTTCTCCATGTTGTGGATGCCGAGGTCCCCGATGGCCTCACGGCTTTCGCCACCTCCTATGATCTTCGGGGCAATGAAAAAGAGGGCATGATCAACAACCCCCTCCCCCAGGGCGGCGGCATGGATCTGTGCACCGCCTTCGATCAGTAGACTGCTGATTTCCATCCGCCCCAAATCCTCCAGTACCTGAGTCAATGAGATTCTTCCCGGCCCCTGCCGGGCCACCATAACGGTAACGTTTTTCTCTTGATAGGTCTGCACCCGTTCCGGGGCGACATTGCTCCCGGCAAATATATAGGTCGGCGCCTCGGAATCATTTTCGATCACCTTCGCATCGAGGGGGGTCCGCAGATGCGTATCAAGGATGATCCGGGCGGGGTCCTTCCCTTCCTTTCCCGGAAGCCGGGTCGTCAGACTCGGGTTGTCCGTCAACACCGTATTCACACCGACCAGAATGGCATCGACCTGGTTTCGAATTTCATGCCCTCTTTCCCGGGCGGCCTTTCCTGTGATCCATTTGGAATCTCCCGTCCGGGTGGCGATCCGTCCGTCGAGGGTGACGGCCGCCTTAAGGAAGACATAAGGGGTCTTTGTTGAAATAAATTTAATAAAAAACCTGTTTAATTCGCGGGCTTCCTGTTCCAGCAATCCGACATCGACCCGGATCCCTGCTTCACGAAGTTTGCGGACCCCATTCCCGTTGACGAGGGGGTTGGGATCGAGCATCGCCACAACCACCCGGGCCACGCGGCTCCGGATGATGAAATCGGCACAGGGAAGAGTCCTGCCCCGGTGACTGCAGGGTTCGAGTGTGACATAAAGGGTGCTGTCATGGGCCTCCATGCCGGCATCGTTCAAGGCGTGGATCTCGGCATGGGGTGTTCCGGCCTTTTTGTGGTAGCCACGTCCGAACACCTCCCCCCCTTTGACAACCACGGCACCAACCATGGGGTTGGGAGAGGTCCGTCCCCGGCCCTTTGCCGCCAGATCCAGGGCTTGTTTCATGTAGGAGTGATCGAGTAAATCCATGAGAAATCCGTTGAAATGTGGTTTCTAAACATTGTGCGCTAAGCTATTGTTTTTCCGCGCAAAAAACAAAAAGCCCGAAGCGAATAAACACTTCGGGCATACTTTACACATAGAAACACAACCAGTGTAAACCTTCTCTCATCCAGACTATTACTGTCGGCTCCTGGATTTCACAGGATCAGTCCCCGGTAAGCACTGGGGAGTCGCGGGCTTTGACCGCCGGTCGGGAATTGCACCCGGCCCCGAAGGTTTATGAATATTCAATTTTCGACATATGGTAAGTTTTCGGCAGAAAAAAGTCAAGCCTTTTTT
>CAYQVN010000034.1:0-12067 GCA_964420895.1 uncultured Nitrospirota bacterium
GTTTCATGGGAACTTAACAAGCACCCTTCCCTTTGTCAAGGACAGGAGGGGGTCAGACATTGATAATTGGTTATTTGCTTCATCCACACTAGATAAATAACCAATTATCAATGTCTGACCCCCTCCAAAAAGGACATTTGATGTCGCCGGAGAGTCACAGTTTAATCGGTCTTGGGCTTCGGCGTCTTGTCCGTGGCCGGAGGGAGGATGGGATAATCGACCCGGGGTTGGACGCCGGTGGTGGTCTTCAGGAACAGGACGATCTTTCCCGCCTCTTCATCGGTCAGAGAGAGACCGAGTTGGGCCGATCCCATGATTTTGACCGCCTCCTGTAAGCTCCAGACCTTGCCGGAATGAAAATAGGGGGGCGTGAGGGCGATGTTTCGCAGGGAAGGGACCTTGAAGACATGGGCGTCCGACTTGACGCCGGTGACCTTGATCCGCCCTTCGTCTCCGGCCATGAGGGTATCGTCGGGCTTTGCAACCACACCAAAGGGAAAATAGGCGGAACCACCCATATTGATCCCGTTATGGCAGCCGCTGCAACCCCGGTCGAGGAAGAGCTTCAGCCCCTCCTTCTCTTCCTCATCGAGGGCCGTGGAACTGCCGTTCAGATACTGGTCAAAGGGAGATGCCGGGGTCAGGAGGGTCGCCTCAAAGGTCTCAATGGCACGGGCCATGTTGTCGAAGGTTACCGCCTCTTTCTTGCCGGGAAAGGCCTGCTGAAAGAGCACAATATATTCCGGCATGCTTTTCAAAACGGAGATCACCCGCTCCGGCGTGCTGTTCATCTCAACGGAGGCCTGCACCGGACCTTTGGCCTGCTCCTTCAGATCCGGCGCCCGACCATCCCAGAACTGGGCAATATTCAAGACGGAGTTGAGAACCGTCGGCGCATTTCTCGGCCCCTTCTGCCACCCATGCCCGATGGAGGTCTCCTGGAAGTCGATCCCTCCCAGGCCGATGTTGTGGCAGGTGTTGCAACTGATCAGTGCGCTCGTGGAGAGACGCGGTTCGAAGTAGAGCATCTTTCCGAGCTTCACCTTCTCCGGAGTAATGGGGTTATCCTTCAAGATGGGGAAGGTGATCGGGATCGGCTCGAAGAGGGCCTGGGCCCGTTTCATCAAGCCCTCTTCTCCCCAACCGGGAACGGAACAAATGAGCAGCAGCACAAGAGTTACGGCAAAGATTCGTTTCATTCTATCCTCCTCTTTCTGTTGTGAATTAGATTCCGGCTCCCCGGAGCCCTTCCGGATCTTGCGACAGGATCCGGTCCAAAAGATCTTTCAATTCCCCAACCCGATAGGGCTTGGTCAGGACCCCGTCAAATCCTTTCTGCCGATAATCTTCCCGAAGGGGATCGTTCATGTAACCACTGACGAGAATCGCCTTGACGGCAGGATCGAATTTCCGGAGCGCCTTCAAGGTCCACTGTGCACCCTTTCCGCCGGGCACGGTAAGATCGAGGATAACAACCGCAAAGGGACGGGCCTGACGGACCGCTTCCTGGTAACAGGCCAGGGCTTCTTCCCCATCCACGGCTGCCGTCACATCATACTCCAGTTTTTCCAGGATTTCCTTCGAGGTCTCCCGCACCCGGGCATCATCATCCATAACCAGAATCCGCTTGTGCACTGTTTTCTCTTCCCCGACCTCCCGGTTCTGCACAACAGGCTCGGCTGGGTGGAGGGCCGGAAGATAAATCAAGAAGGTGGTTCCCTCTCCCACTTTCGAGGTGACGGTGATCGCCCCTCCATGCTTTTCGATAATGGAATGGGCAATGGCGAGTCCCAGGCCCATCCCTTTTTTGATCCCCATCTCCTTCGTGGAATAGTAGGGATCGAAAATCTTATCTATGTCCTCATCAAGAATCCCCTCTCCTTCATCGCTGAGTTCGATCCGGACATAGGCTCCCGGAGAAAGAGGGAAGACCTCCTCTGCGGCCAGTTCCACATCTTGGAGGGTGACAGTCAATATCCCCCCTTCGGACATTACCTCCCGGGCATTCAGTACGATATTCTGAACGACCTGACGAATCTGGTTTTCATCAACCTCCACAAGGCGGGAGCTGCTGATCCCGGCATCGTCCAGGGTCACTGCCGACCCTGCCAGGGCAAAACGGCACGACTCCCTGAGAAGAGGAGCCGGATCAATCCGTTTCCGGAGAGGCTCTCCTCCCCGGGAAAAAGTCAGCAGCCGAGCCGTCAGTTCCTTGGCCTTCAAACAGGAATCGACGGCATCGGCCAGACGTTCTGCGGAACTGCTCGTGGAAGAGAGACTCATTTCAGCAAGGGAGATGTTCCCCATGATCGCCGTGAGAAGGTTGTTGAAGTCATGGGCGATCCCTGCAGCCAGGGTCCCGATCGATTCGAGATTCCGTACCTTGAGGAGGGTCTCCTCCATCTGTTTCTGCTGGGAGATATCGGTCACCGATTCGACCCATCCGATGACCTGTTCCTCCCGGCTCTTCAAGGGGGCAAAGGTCACCCACACGGGAAAAGGTTCTCCCCCTTTCCGGCGGAACCGCCGTTCCCTCCCCTGGGACGGCGCCTCGCCGTGCAGGGCCGCCGTAAGAATCCGCCTTTGTTTCTCTTCCTCCTCGGGCAGCCAGTAGGGAAAGGGAGGGGAATAGCCGAGAAGTTCCCCTTCGGACCACCCCACCATGGTACAAAGGGCCTGGTTGACATAGAGTATCCGGCCCTGCATGTCGAAGGCGGCAACACCGGCGGAGATCGAATTCTCAATGGCCTCCTGAAAGGCCAGCGCCGCATGAATGGAGGCTTCCGATTCCTTCCGTTCGATCCCGAGGGAGATCACATCCGCCACGGAAGAGAGCGCCTTCAGTACGGTCTCCTCCAGCGGCGCCTTCCCGAAGAGGGCCATGACCCCACTGCATTTTCCACCCAGGACAAAGGGATAGCCGGCAAAAGAGACGATCCCCTCCCGGCGGGCCCATTCCTGGTCATGGATCGACGGATCCCCGACGACCTGGTTCGTAATATGAGGGACCTTCAACTGGGCAATCTTTCCGATCTTGAATTCTCCCAGGGGGATCCGCCCATGTTCACCATCAAGATGCGTGTAGAGGCCGGCGCTGGCCTGCAGTTCCAGAACCTCCTCCTTCCGGTTGATCGTCCAGATCCGGGCAAAGGCCGCGTCAAAATGCCCTACCAGGGCTTCGGCACATCTCTGAAGCATGGCGGGAAGACTCTCCTCCCCTACCACTGAACGTGCAATCTCCTTTTCCAGGCGGGCGATGCGATCCCGTTCCAGGATCCCGGCTTCTGCGATCTTTCGGTCGGAAATATCTGTGGCGATCTCGAGCCTGGCCCACCGTCCGCCTTCCCATCGGACCGCCTTGTCACGGCATTCGTACCACCGGCCGTTGACGGTATTTTGAAATTCCCAGATCACCGTCCCCGCTGCCTTACCGTTTGGCCGAAGCAGCTTCGGATTGCTGCAAAAAGGGCAGGGACCGAACTGTCCCTTCTGGAGGACCTCCCAACATTTTTGACCGACCACATCTCCGAAGAGATTCCGGGCATAGCCGTTGAGAAAAAGAAGTTCGTAGGTTTCCATGTCCGCCACATAGACAATGGCCTCGAGACTTTCCAGAATCGACAAAAATCTGTCTTGGGACCCTGAGGAAACCTCTCTGTTCCCTTTCTTTCCCGGCACTCTTTCCGCCTTTCTCCATTCCTGGAATCCTTCCGGGAGATTTTAGGAGAACATCGTCATATATTCCAATATAATACAACGATTTCTTGAAATGACAAGTGTGGTAAGGTCGGAATCCTCTGCATTTTCTTGACTTTTTTTCTCCTTCTGCCGTAGGATGAACACATTTCGTCGTAAAAGGAAAGGTAACGAAATGGCAGATCTGCAGGATCTCAAAATCCTGATCCGCTCCCACTACCCGATCATCTGTATCGAAACGGTGGAAGAGCAGCGTGCCGAAGAAGTGGTGGCCCGGGTGACTGAGGAACTCTACCTCCCACTCTTTGTGTGGAGCGCCACCCACGGCCTGCATCGAAAAGGTGAGAAGCAGGCGGTTTATCAGACCCTCGCGCCCCTTGATGCCCTCAATTTCATAGAAAGCTCCACCCTCGACGGGATTTATCTCTTCAAGGATCTCCATCATGATCTGACGGAACCACTCATCGCCCGAAAACTTCGTGATCTCTGTCGTGAATTCCGTACCCGGGAACGATCGATAATTCTGACGGCCCCATCCTTCACCTTCCCGCCGGAACTCTCCCGGGAGATCGCCCGGTACGAACTCGCTCTTCCCGGGCGGGAGGAACTGAAAAAACTCGTCCGGGAGGTAATCGGCAAGATCGTCACCGAGGAAAAGATCGCCGTCCATATCGAAGGGAAGGACGGCAACACTCTGATCAATAACCTGTCAGGCCTGACTCTCTCAGAGGCGGAACGAACCCTTTACCGTGTTATTCTTCAGGATGGGAAACTCGACGCCGACGATCTTCCGTCGATCCTTGCGGCAAAGAAAGAAAAAATAGCGCAATCGGGTGTCCTGGAATTCTATCCCCGGGAGGAGACCCTCAGCACCGTGGGCGGGATGACCCATCTGAAACAGTGGCTGGCGGTCCGGAAGGGTGCCTTCAGTGAAAAGGCGGCGCACTTCGGACTCACGCCGCCCAAAGGGATCCTCCTCCTCGGCGTCCAGGGTTGTGGAAAAAGCCTCATGGCTAAAGCGGTGGCCCGTGAATGGGAACTCCCCCTCCTGAAACTCGATGCGGCACGTCTCTACAATAAATATTTGGGAGAAACAGAAAAGAACCTGCAGATAGCAATTCGCCTTGCCGAATCGATGGCGCCCGCGGTACTTTGGATCGATGAGATTGAAAAGGCCCTGGCCGGTGCCGGTGCCGAGAATGGAGACGGCGGGGTTGCCACCCGGATCCTGGGAACGCTCCTCTCCTGGCTCCAGGAAAAGAAAGCGCCCGTCTTCGTCGTCGCGACCTCCAACGACATCTCGAAACTGCCTCCCGAACTCCTCCGCAAGGGTCGCCTCGATGAGATCTTCTTCGTCGACCTTCCCAGTCAAGTGGACCGAGAAGCGATCCTCCGCGTTCATTTAAAGAAGAAAGACCGCAATCCGGAAGACTATGATCTACCGGCGCTGGTCGAGGCCTCGGAAGGGTTCAGCGGCGCGGAGATCGAGCAGGCTGTTATCTCCGCTCTCTATGCCGCCTTCTCCGGCCAGGGTGTGCTGACGACGGAGACGATCTTGAAGGAAATGCAAAACACCTATCCCCTCTCGATCGTCATGAAGGAAAAGATCGATTCCCTGCGGGAATGGGCCCGGGGACGGACCGTACCCGCCAATTGAGGATTCCATGAAACTCGGTACACGCGTCGCAGGCAAGAACGAGGTGGGACGATTCCCCGTCGACCTGATCCAGATCTCTTACTGGAAACGATTCGGTCCGACCCTGCCGGAGATCAAAGAGACCGCCGATCTCTGCCGGGAAAAGGGGATTCCCTATGTGATCCACCCGGTCTTCACCCCACTTTCCGAAACTCGGTCCGGTCTTCGAGAAAAAAACCTGGAGGAGTTGACCTCCCTGGCCCGGATTGCAGATCTCGGGATGATCCTCCACGATGAAGCTCTCCCCGATGGAGGCCGCTTAAGCGGCGCCCATCTTGCACAGTACCGGCAGGTCCTCAGGCTCCTCTCGGACATCTGCCCCTGCTCCATCGAGAATGCCAACAACACGCCCGACATCGACTGGTTCTGGAACGACATGGGGGGATCGATCACCCTTGACCTGGGACATTTCGAGGCAAGCGGCATCAACTCCGTAGAGAAGGTGAATACCCTGCCGGAGCAAATTCTTCAGCGGGTCGACTATGTCCATCTCCACCGTAAGAACGGCGAACACGGCGGGATTGTGGATCATTGGCCCCTGACGGAGGACTGCCGGGAGGTGCAGGCATTGGGGGCACTTCTTCAGAGGAAGAGGGATTTCTCGGTAATCCTGGAAATTAATGAGGTTGATCGGATTCCGGAGAGTCTGGCTATTGTGGAAAAGATCTGCAGGTAAGAAATATCGGCTGCGGAAGAGCGACGGAACGGATCAGGCCGTCGACTTTTTCTGGTCGAGCAACTGAATCCCCTCGATAATATATTCACTCTCTTTCTTCCGCTGCTCCGCATTCTCAAAGAGGGAGGAGACCATTTCGGAAACCTGATGGACCATCTCCGAAACCCGGTTGAACTCCTCGGATTGACTGAGCGTAGCCTTGGCCACTTCCTCCGTAATCTGCCGGATGCTCTCATTGGCCTGGGCCACCACCTTGCTGCCGCGGTTTTGTTCCTCGATACTGCGGGTCATCATCTGGATCATCTCATTGACCCGGTCTAAGGCCTGGGAAACAATCTCCGTGCTCTTCACCTGTTCACGGGTGGCATTCTCGATCTGCCGGGTCATTCCCAAAGAGGTGACGGAACTTTGCAGGATCTTATTCAGGGCCGCCCCGGACTTCTGGGAAAGGTCAACTCCTGCTTCCACCTGTTTCGGAATGGACTGAATTTTCACGGTCGCATCCCGGACCTCCTCCTGCAGCGCGAGGATCATCTCCTCAATCTCCCTTGATGAAGCCTTGGTCTTGTCGGAAAGCGCCCGGATCTCATTGCTCACAACACCGAACCCTTTCCCGTGTTCTCCGGCCTGGTTGGAGATGATCGCGGCATTCAGCGCCAGGACATTGGTCTTTTCATTGATGTTGTTGATCACCTCCAAGACCTCTCCGATCTTTTCCGTTTTCAGACCGAAACGTTCCATGACATCGACCGATTCCAGGACAATCTCCCGGATCGCACCGATACCGGAAATCGATTCCTGGACGAGGGAGGCCCCGTCTTCCGCCTCCCCTTTCACCTGTTCGGAGAGAACATTTGACTCCTTCGCATGGGATTCCACTTCCCGGATCGACGTCCCGAGCTCCGTCGTGGAGGCAACGGTCTTTTCCGCGGCTTCGCGAAGACTGTTCACCCCACCGGCCACTTCGTTGAGGGAACTCGACATCTCATGGACGGAAGAAGCGGTATCCGTCACGGCATCGGACAACCCCTCGGCATTGGCCGCAACATGGAGCATGTTGTTCCGTATCTCCTCGGCCCGCCCCGAAAGGTCTCCGACAATCTTTGCAAAGACCTCCTTGCGATTCAGGAGTCCTTCAAAATTCCGTTCCAGTGCCTGATGTAACTGGTTGATCCCGTCAAAGAGGGAGATGTTTGTCAGGGCGATGGATCCCTGTTCGGCAAGAATCTGCAGCGGAGAAAGCTTCTCTTCCCGGATCGGTGTCCGGCTTGTCTTGTTGTCCACAGCAATCAGACCGATCGGCTTCCCCCGTTCCCGCAGGGGAATACAGACAAAAGAACGGGATCTCAGTTCCGGGATGCTGTCATATGGGGGTTGCAGACGCCAATCATTCGACTTAGTGTCGAGATCCTCCACCTCGATGGTTTCATTCTGCGCAATCGTTTTGGCCGGAACCCCCCCGACCTTGTCCAGTGGAAGCTTCAGGGTACGCCACCCCTCCCCTTCCTGTCCCTGAGCCTCCCGGCAGAGCAGATTTTCTCGCTCTGCGTCGAGGAGAAAGATATTGATCCGGTCAAAGCTCAAAACCATGTGGGCCCCTTCGGCGATCAGTTCCAGGACCTGCTCCGTATTGCGGGACCGCTGTATATCGGCGCCGATCTGATAGAGGTTCGTCATGGCGGCGCTGAGATGATGAAAACGATTTTCAAACTTCTTTTTTTGCTCTCCGATCCGGTCGTGGGTCTTCTTCAACTCGGTTGCCTTCTCCTCATCCCGATCGAAGGCCGCACCCACCAGATAACCGGTCACCCCCATCACCAGGGAGGTCCCGAGCGTCATATAGACGTAGAGTGTCATCTGATGGGCGGAACGGAAGAGTTCTTTCAAAAGATAGGGGATCATGGAGAGATGGGAAGGCCGGAAAAAGAGATAATCAATCAGCAGCCAGCCCAGCGGGGCGCCAAGTCCCATCAGAATCCCGTTGATCGTGTAGGAGACACTTTTCAGCGGCGACCAGATCGAAAAGAGGTCGTAGATATTCTTATTTTCTTTCACAGAAAAATCCTTCAGAATGTCGGACCGGCACAAAATGCAACAATCTTGGGAAGCGGTTCTATAGTTTAATTATAATGCAGGTTCCCGGATTGGAAAAGGTTTTTATCGAAACCTCGGAAAGAGTGTATAGGATGGCAGAAAGGACCACCAGAAAGGGGAAAAGGATAAATCCTTTGTAACTGCTCAGGGTGCTTCTATTTTCTCGCAGGACAAGGCGTGAGGAGCGCAAAGCCGGAGGCGTATTTTTCATACGTTGAGGATTTGAGCACCGCAACACTCCAAGACACCTTATTCATTAGAGCCGCTGAAAGCGGCAAAGATAAATATGAAGCGGAGCACGCCAAAGGCGTAACCAGTCATGCGGGAAAAGAGAGGTGACCTGAGCAGTTACAATCCTTCAATCCATTTCTCGGGGCAGAAGGGTCCCGTCAAATGCCTTCTTCGCCTCGTGAATCTTCTGGAGACGTTCCCGATAATGGGGCTTGAGCGTATAGCGGATCTTTGCCAGGACCTCAATCTCCTCCGGCGTATAAGTCACCCCCTCCACCTCCTTTGCCAGAGCGGGATCGGAGATCAGGAAGACTTCCGACTTCAGGAGTTCACTGTAGATTTTGACGACAAGGCCGGCGGAAGCAAACTGTTCCGCCGTCATCAGAAGAAGTTTTTGTACCTGGTCCGGGTCGGGTTCATAGCTGTTCATTGCTCAGTCCTTCATTCACCTGATCCAGCAGATGACGGACCACATCTTCGGCAAAGTCGACGGCACCGGACTTGAGCGCCTCGGCCTCGGCCTGTTCATTCTGCTCCAGAACACTGGAAGCAAAGTATTCCTCACGAAGTTGGGCAGAAGGAACCTGAAAGAGAATGTTCCCCTCCCGATCCTTTAAGATGAGCTGTACCGCAACGGAAAGACGGTACTCGCTGACGGTACTGGCGGCCGTCCGGGAGACGGATCCGTTGGAATAACCGACAATCCGCCCCTCCAGAATCTTGTCGGCTCTCGGCTCTTCCACGACCAGGACCCCGGCCCGGTTGAACTCCCGGATCACGGCACGGGTGATCACGGTCTGGACATTCGGCTCGGACGATTCATTGACGAAGATCGGCACGGCCAAAGTACCGAAATCGGTGGGGGCAAGCGGACCGGCACCGAGATGATAACCGCAGGCGGTCAGCAGAAGGATTCCCGTCAGGAGAATCGTCATTTTGATTATTTGTTTTTTATCTTTCATGTGTCAGATGACGATATTCACCAGCTTCCCCGGCACGACAATCACCTTACGGATCTCCTTGCCCTCCGTCAGTTCACGGATCCGGGGATCGGCCAGGGCAGTCTCTTCCAGGACCTCCCGGGGGGAGTCGGCCGGGACCTGGATGCGGCTTCGCAGTTTCCCCTTGATCTGGACTACTACGGTAATCTCCTCCTCCTTCGCGATCATCTCATCAAAGGCGGGCCAGCGGGCGGCACCAATCCCACCGGTGTGTCCCAGGTCCTCCCACATCGCCTCGGCAATATGAGGGGCAAAGGGGGAGAGAAGCAGCGTCAGTGCTTCCAGGGATTCCCGAAGAACCGGGAGGATCGCATCGTCGATCTTTTCTTCCCGCAGGGGGTTCAAAAGATTCACGAACTCCATGGTTGCGGCGATGGCCGTGTTGAAATGGAAACGGCCGTCCAGATCGTGGGTCACCTTCCGGATGGTCTGGTGAGTCTTGCGCCGGATGTCCATCCACGGCTCCGAAAGGGCATCAGGGATCGGCATTTCCCGGTCGAGGGATGCCAGACGATCCGCAAAGTGATCGACCAGCCGCCAGACACGGTGCAGAAAACGGTTGGCACCCTCCACGCCCTGGTCGCTCCAGTCGAGGTCCTTCTCTGGCGGCGCTGCGAAAAGAGAAAAGAGACGGGCCGTATCGGCGCCGTATTTCTGAATCAGGAAGTCGGGATCAACTACGTTCCCCTTCGACTTACTCATCTTTGCGCCGTCCTTGATGACCATCCCCTGGGTCAGCAGGTTGGTGAAGGGTTCATCGGCGGAGACCAGCCCGAGAT
Source organism: uncultured Nitrospirota bacterium (assembly GCA_964420895.1). Lineage (GTDB taxonomy): Bacteria > CG2-30-53-67 > CG2-30-53-67 > CG2-30-53-67 > CG2-30-53-67 > JAADIO01. Next base: position 10,174 of record CAYQVN010000034.1, read on the forward strand.
CGCGCAGGGCCTTGGTGAAGAATCGGGAATAGAGAAGATGCATGACGGCATGCTCGATCCCTCCAATATACTGATCCACCGACATCCAGTAGCCGACCTCTTCCCCATCGAAGTGAATTCCCTCCCGCCGGCGGGAGGCATAACGGAGGAAATACCAGGAGGACTCCACAAAGGTATCCAAGGTATCCGTCTCCCGACGGGCCGATTGCCCGCACCGGGGACAGGAAGTCTTGGCGAAGCCGGGATGGGAGGCCAAAGGCGATCCCCCTTCCCCCGTCAATTCCACATCTTCAGGCAGGACCACGGGCAGGTTCTCTTCAGGCACCGGCACTTCGCCGCAGGCCTCACAGTAAATGATCGGAATCGGCGCTCCCCAGTACCGCTGCCGGGAGATCCCCCAATCCCGCAGACGATAGTTGACCGTCCGGTCCCCGAGTCCCAAGGTCTTCACTTCTTCCGCGATCCGGTCCTTGGCTTCCTCGCTTGGAAGGCCTGTAAATTTCCCCGAGTTGATCAACACCCCCGGCGCCGTATAGGCTTCGGTCATCTCTTCCGCCGTCAGGGTCTGATCGGACGGCTGGATCACGACCTTCATGGGGATCCCGTACTGCCGGGCAAACTCGAAGTCCCGCTGGTCATGGGTCGGGACAGCCATGACGGCCCCCGTGCCGTATTCCATGAGGACGAAGTTCGCCAGGTAGATCGGCATCTTCTCCCCCGTCATCGGGTTAATGGCATAGGTCCCGGTAAAGACGCCTTCCTTCTCTCCCTCTTCCGAGGTCCGCTCGATACGGTCGCTCTTTTTCATCCGCGCCACAAAGTCCTCGACGGCGTCCTTCTGTTCCGGCGTCGTCAGGGAAGGTACCCGGGGATGTTCCGGCGCCATACTCATGAAAGTGGCGCCAAAGAGAGTATCGGGACGAGTCGTAAAGATCCGGAGAGTCTGATCTGATCCTTCCACGGCGAATTCAACCTCCACACCGTGACTCTTGCCGATCCAGTTTTTCTGCATCGTCAAGACCCGTTCCGGCCATCCCGGAAGTGCATCGCACCCCTCGAGCAGCTCGTCGGCATATTCGGTAATCCGGAAGAACCACTGGGGAAGCTCTTTCTGAGTGACCTCGGAATCACAACGCCAGCAACAGTCGTTCTCCACCTGCTCGTTGGCCAGGACGGTATTGCAGGAATCACACCAGTTGACGGAGGATTGTTTTCGATAGACCAGTCCCTTTTCCCGCATTTTCAAAAAGAACCACTGCTCCCAACGGTAGTAATCGGGATCGCAGGTGGCCACCTCCCGGTCCCAGTCATAAGAGAGACCGATCTGTTTCAACTCTTTGCGCATGTAGTCGATATTTTCGTAGGTCCACCGGGCTGGATGGACGCCATGTTTGATGGCTGCATTCTCCGCGGGCATCCCGAAGGCATCCCACCCCATGGGGTGCAGGACGTTATATCCCTGGAGCCGCCGGAAGCGGGCGATCACGTCCCCGATGGAATAGTTCCGGACGTGTCCCATATGGATCCTGCCGGAAGGATAGGGGAACATCTCCAGGACATAACACTTCTCTTTTTCCGGATCGGGAACAGCTCGAAAGCTCCCCTCTTCCTCCCAGATCCGCTGCCATTTTTTTTCCACTTCCGCCGGGATATATTCAGATTTCACCTCTACTCCTCATCCTCGGCAAATTGATTGCCGAATCGATCGGAAAGCATGCTGCAAAAGAAATTTTTAACACAGCCCCCTCCTTTTTTCAAGAGAAAAGCCTTTCAGGGAAGTTGAGTGAACATCCTCAAAGTGTTGAAATTCCTTGATTTTCACTTTGCGTCCTTGGCGTACTTTGCGAGAGATTGCCTTTTGCTTTCGTCTTTGACTTTCCCATGTACTGCTCTT